>NZ_QTYG01000006.1:0-94000 GCF_003462045.1 Ruminococcus sp. AM31-15AC
AATACAAAAATATACTTCATCTTTCAGTTATATAAAATTATAATGCATAATATTATTGTATAATAAAACTTCTCTGTTGTCAAGAATTTTTTTAGTTAAATCCACAAAATTATATATTTTCTAACAAACCCCTTGACAAGCGGGTGAAGAGGTGTTAAAATGTTAGTCGAAGCAAAAGATAAAGTCTTTTGCAGTTATACTTGAAAGCTTTGACGGGGAAGCCCCTCGGCGAAAGGTCTTTTCAGAGAGCGCCGCACGTTTTTATACGAGCTGTGAGCGGTGCAGGACTATGCAGAGTGAGGATACCGCCCCTGAGTGCGTTTAATACACGCCGCAGGCTCAGCGTTAAAGGAGCAGCTAATGAGTTGTGCAGGAAACTGCGCATGAAGTTGGGTGGAACCACGATATCATCGTCCCATAGGATATTTGTATCCTATGGGACTTTTTGTCATGTAAGAGGGTGATGATACTATGAAAGACAGGAAAGCCATGAAAACAAGGCGTATCCTTGCGATCATTTGCTATACCATTGGGTTTTGCGCTTATGGTGCAGCAGGATATGTTTGCTGGTTATCATGGAACGGGACTATATCCGACAAGCAAGGGTTTCTCACCTTTCTGCCCATATGGATAGTATCATACTGGTTCAACACATTTTTCTCTCAGCTTGTTTGCAGGGTGAAAAAAGACGGCTCCAGGCAATGGGCTATCAAAAAAAGGGCAAGGCACGTTTTGAGCGACATTTCAACGGTGCTGAGCGTAGTGCTTCTTTGCTTCTGGATATATGTGTATGTTTCGCAGTATACTGAACTGCTGAACTTCAAATAATATGCCTGTAGGGGTGACCTGAGGTCGCCCACAAAAAAACGTGTGATATGTGACGCATCACAAAAAGAAACAACGTGTTTATGCACGTTATAATAAAGAATTACAATATTATATAAATCGGAGGAATCAAAAATGATCAAGCTGAAATTAAAAGACGGCTCTGTCCGTGAGATCGAAAAGGCAATGCCTGCAAGCGAGATAATCAAGGATATCGGCATGGGACTTTACAAGGCTGCCTGCTGCGTAAAGCTGGACGGTGAAGTTTTCGACATGAGAACTGTCGTTGACCATGACTGCCATTTTGAGGTCATGACTTTTGACTCAAAGGCTGGTAAGGAAACTTTCTGGCACACAGCTTCTCACCTTATGGCGCAGGCTGTAAAAAATCTTTATCCTGAGGCAAAGCTTGCAAGAGGTCCTGCTACAGACACAGGCTTCTACTATGATTTTGAGGTGGAAAAGCCTTTTACGCCTGCTGACCTTGAAAAGATACAGGCTGAAATGAAGAAGCTTGCAAAAGAGGGCTATGCTTTGGAGCGTTTTGAGCTTTCTGCTGACGAGGCTATAAAGCTCATGGAGGAAAGACACGAAGATTACAAGGTAGAGCTTATCCACAAGCATGACGATAAGGGCGAAAAGCTTTCATTCTACAAGCAGGGTGATTTCGTTGACCTTTGCGCAGGTCCGCACATAATGAGCGTTGCACCTATCAAGGCTGTTAAGCTTCTTTCATGCACAGGTGCATACTGGGGCAAGGCAGAGGACGGCAAGCAGCTTTCAAGAATTTACGGAACTGCATTCCCTAAGGCTTCAATGCTCGATGAGTTCCTTAAACAGCAGGAGGAAGCTAAGCTTCGTGACCACAACAAGATAGGCAGAGAGCTTGAATATTTCACAACTGTTGATTGTATCGGTCAGGGACTTCCTGTTATGCTTCCAAAGGGCGCAAGAGTTATCCAGCTTCTTCAGCGTTGGGTAGAAGATGTCGAGCAGGCAAAGGGCTGTCTGCTTACAAAGACTCCGCTTTTCGCAAAGAGAGATCTTTATAAGATATCAGGCCACTGGGATCACTATCTTGACGGAATGTTCATTCTTGGCGACCCTTATGATGAGGAAAAAGAGTGCTTCGCACTTCGTCCTATGACTTGTCCATTCCAGTATCAGGTATTTCTTAACAGACAGCGTTCATACAGAGAGCTTCCAATGAGATTGACAGAGACTTCTACGCTGTTCAGAAATGAGGACAGCGGCGAGATGCACGGTCTTATCAGAGTAAGACAGTTCACTATCTCTGAGGGTCACTATATTCTCAGACCTGACCAGCTTGAAGAGGAGTTCAAGGGCTGTTTGGAGCTTGCCAAGTATTTCCTTGACACTGTTGGTCTGCTTGATGACTGCACATTCAGATTCTCACAGTGGGATCCTGCTAACCCTAAGAACAAGTACGAGGGTACGGCTGAGCAGTGGGAGCACGCACAGGCTGCAATGAAGACTATTCTTGACGACCTTGGCGTTGATTACGATATCGGTATCGACGAGGCTGCGTTCTATGGTCCAAAGCTCGACATTCAGTACAAGAACGTTTACGGCAAGGAAGACACGCTTGTTACTATCCAGATAGATATGCTTTTGGCTGAAAGATTTGGTATGTACTATGTTGACAAGGACGGTCAGAAGAAGCTTCCTTACATCATTCACAGAACTTCACTTGGCTGCTTTGAAAGAACACTTGCTTATATGCTTGAGCATTTCAACGGCGTTCTTCCTCTGTGGCTCGCTCCTGAGCAGGTAAGACTGCTTCCTATCAAGGAGAGCCATGCTGAATACGCTCAGAAGATAGCCGACAGAATGACGGCTATGGGCATGAGAGTTACTGTTGACAACAGAGATGAGAACATTGGTACTAAGATCAAGGCTGCAAGACTTGAGAGGATACCTTATATGCTCATCATTGGCGACAACGAGGTAAACAGCAACACGGTTACTGTTCGTTCAAGAAAAGAGGGCGAGCTTCCTGCAATGCCTGTTGACGAGCTTATCGCTAAGCTTGATGAGGAGATAAAGACTAAGGCTAAGTAATTGGTAGCAAAACATCGAAAGGTGCGTAAAAACGACGTTTGCGGCAACAGACGGGACGTCGAGGGCGCCGTCCCCTACAAATTAAGGTATGGGCGAAAACTGTTGTGAGCCTTGCCAAACAACAATTTTCGTTCGCCCGTTGGTTTTTGCTGTCAATGTGTTTTATACAGACGTTTTATGCGATACCGCACAGGGGGAGTTTCTCTTGTGCGGCATTGCCGTTTATAAAATATGGGGCGGACAGGATAAAATCCGCTTCGGGAAAGAGGTAATAGATGAAATCAGATATGATCTGGACGCTTGTGGCATTTGCATTCTATTTGGCAGGAATGCTTCTCATAGGTGCTGCATATATGAAGAAAACAAAAAGCTCCGAGGACTTTTTCCTTGGTGGCAGAGGACTTAACGGCTGGGTAGCGGCACTTTCTGCTCAGGCTTCTGATATGTCGGGCTGGATGCTCATGGGGCTGCCTGGCGCTGTTTACGCATTCGGAACAGGTCAGATATGGATAGCTGTGGGTCTGCTTATCGGCACTATACTTAACTGGGCGATAGTTTCGGGCAGACTGAGAAGATACACTATCAGGGCGAACAACTCCATGACGCTTCCTAAGTATCTTGAAAACAGATTTGAGGACAAGCACAAGATAATGCTTTTGGTATCGTCGGTGGCAATCGTCATATTCTTCCTTGTTTACACAGCGTCTGCTCTTTCGGCAGGCGGAAAGCTTTTCAACTCTATATTCGGTATCGACTACAAGATATGCCTTACTATCGGTGCGGTAGTAATTTTGGGATACACTTTCATGGGTGGATTTATGGCAGTATGTGTAACTGACTTTGTTCAGGGTCTGCTCATGCTGGCAGGAGTTGTGACTATACCTATCATTGCGTTTTTCCTTGTTGGAGCAGGAAACGTTATGGACAACATCACTGCAAGCGGTGTTGAGGCACATCACTATCTTAACATATTCAATGATGAAAAGGGTCAGACCCTTTCAGCCATCGACATAATCTCTCAGCTCGGCTGGGCGCTTGGTTATTTCGGTATGCCGCACATTCTGGTAAGATTTATGGCTATAAGCTCTGAAAAAGAGGTAAAAAAGTCAAGAGTTATAGGCTGTGTATGGTGTGCTATATCACTTTGCTTCGCTTGCTTTATAGCTATCGTGGGCAGGGCTTATCTTGTGCCTGCACTTGCAAACAACAAGTCAGAGAATGTTTTCATCGAGATGATACAGAAGGTATTCAACTCCGATATAGGCATACCTTTCATAGGCGGAATCTTCCTTTGCGGAATACTGGCCGCCATAATGTCAACAGCTGATTCTCAGCTGCTTGTAACTGCCTCATCGGTATCAGAGGATATTTACCACTCATGTATTGCACCTAAGGCGGAGAGCAAGAAGGTACTGCTTGTGAGCAGGATAACAGTTCTTGCTGTAGCGGTAGTGGCATACATAATAGCACTTGACCCTAACAGCAGTATAATGGGTCTTGTTTCAAACGCATGGGCAGGTCTTGGAGCTTCGTTTGGTCCGATAATACTTATGTCCCTTTATTGGAGGAGAACAAACCTTGCAGGTGCGGCGGCAGGCGTTGCCAGCGGTGCGTTATCGGTAATAATATGGGATTACATACCTCTTGCAGGTGGACAGACTTTAGGTGATAAGACGGGGCTTTACTCATTGGTAGTAGGTTTTGCAGTAAGTCTTATACTTATCATTATAGTGAGCCTTTGCACAAAGAAGCCGTCCGAGGAAATGCTGAAGGCATTTGATGATGTTAAAAATGGTATAAATTGCGGCTGTGATGACAATGCGGAGAGGGCTTAGGTTCAGGTGACGTAAATGTGGATAATCAAAAACACGGTGAGTTTATCGCCGTGTTTTTTTATTGTGTTGGGTTGTGCTAGAATACGGGTTGCTAAGTGGATTCTTATGATTTGCTATTTTCTTAGCCGTTATATTCTTCTAGATTTTTGCACTTGAATTTTGTGAACGTAGCTTTTCCGCCTTTATCCTCGCTCTTCTGTGCATACAATCCTATAACCACGCCCGTGAAATTACCTGCAAGCTCAGTAGACAAAAACTTCGTTTGTGCTCCGCCCAAGTCTATATCTCCCGAATGCGTTTTCGCCGAGAAATTGTATGTAAAGTTGGAGGCATTACAGCAAAGCATAGCCGAGCTTTCTCCCTGCGGCAATGCTATGACATGATCCTCATGGCGAATATCGCCTATGCAAAGTCTGCGGAACAGCTCGACACCTTTATCCGTGCGTCTTAATGCTATTTCATAATGCTGATCGGGGGTCATGTAGAACACCAATCCTGCTTCGCCCTCGGTTATCTCGACTTTGCACTCCACTGATAAATTCATTTCTTTCTGTCTTATGCAGACAAAAGCAGGCGAGCCGTCTGCCTCAAAGATAGTATGCTCGTTAGGGGTAAGTTCAAAGCGGTTTTTATCGAGTTTATAGAGGGTCATATCGGGATTCTGCATAAAGCACCACTCACGTCCGACTTTGGTATTCTCAAAAGTGTATTCCTTCCAAAACCCCTGCCTGATATCCCTGAGTTTGTCAGTTTCGACTTCCTTTCGAGTTGTGCCGTTATCACCCATTGTGAACCAGCCGTTCTTGTCGAACGTCACCGGTACGAGATAGACTTCTCTGCCTGTAATGTGGTGCATCACCCACATATTTATCATTCTGAACGCAAGGTGGACGCACCAGAAGTTGCCGTTTTCGTCCTCCACAAGATCACCGTGACCGCACCCTTGTATCTCGTATCCACCGAGATTTCTGTTTGTGAGGACTGGGTTGTGAGGATAATTCTCAAAAGGACCGTAAGGGGTCTTGCCCTTGGCGTAGACTATCATATGACCGTATTCCGTACCGCCCTCAGCCGCCATAAGATAGTATTCGCCCTTTATTTTGTAGAGGTGCGGGCTTTCAAGGAAACGTCCGCCTGCACCTGTCCATATGGTCTTGCTTGGCGTGAGCTTTTTGCCTGTTTCGATATCTATTTCGCACTGTGTAACGCCATGGTTGCCCTCATCGTCTTCACCATTGGACATAAAGTAGGCTTTGCCGTTCTCAAAATACAGTGACGGGTCGATACCGCCCTGCTGAACATAAACAGGCTCAGACCATTCACCGTGGATATCGTCAGTATAGACATAGAAGTTTCCACCATTTGTGACGTTAGTCGTTACCATGTAAAATCTGCCGTTATTGTATCTGATAGTTGGGGCATAGATGCCGCCCCAAGAGCCTGCGCCCTCCAATGGGAGCTGACTTTTTCTTGTGAGAACATGACCTATCTGCTTCCAGTTCACAAGGTCGTCGCTTTCATATAGAGGAACGCCCGGAAAAAACTGAAAAGAGCTGCAAACAAGATAATATTTGCCCTCAGCCTTACAGATGCTAGGGTCAGGATAAAAACCTGATATGACCGGATTTATGTACTTCATATTGTGACCTCCGTTTTTTTATTTTACAGACATTATAATCTATTTCAGATGGCTTTTCAATATCTTCTCGTGCAGGATCGGTGAATTTTTGTGCAAATAAAAAACAAATTTCAGTTTACGATCTTTGCGTTGGAGTAAAGCGATCAATTGATACGGATATCTAAGTGGGATAGTAGCTTTGACGGGCGAACGATGTTCGCCCCTACAGTTTTTTGCGGGGATATATGTTAAGTTAAACGTTTTTGATAGCGTGTTAAGTATAAAAGTTACAAATTGTAATTTTTGCTCCGACATTTGTTCGTATGGCATATAACAGTCTATATTTCGAAGATATATCTGAATATAGAACTTGTGTTCCCTGTGAAAACAAACAAATATTTTAGTCATTTCGGCAAAAAGCGATAAAATCTGTTGCCAAATTGTAACCTTTATGATATCATGAAGTTGATATACGAAAACGTATAAGATAATTCTGTCAGTTAGGGGGCGTTTGGAATGGAAAAGGGGCTGAAAAAAATTTTTTCGGCTATGGGCGCAGTATTTTGTGCTGTTATGATGATCTTGCTTTGTCAGGTGACAAATGCGGTGAGCTACAGCGAACAGACCGTCACTGTGGACTATGATTATCAGGTCATAGACTCTTTTGAGGGCGTTGACGCTAAATACGTTCTCGGCTATTCCGACACCGGTTATTATTGCTGTGCAGGATATGTTTCACGTTTTTATGAAGAAAAGTTCGGTGTTACAGTATACAACATAAATATGGTGGACGACAAGCCTAGCGTGTACTGCTACGGCAAAAGGGCGGAGCTTCGTGAAGTGAAAACTCCGCAGGCCGGGGACATAATGCAGGACAAGGATTACTCTCATGTTGCCATTGTAAAGGACTGTCAGGGTACGACGGCTACTCTTATCGAGCAGAACTACAAATGGACTTGGAACGACACTGTTTACACTGTGAAAAACAGAAAGGTGCTTACTAACAACCACTATTTCTACAGACTTTACATAAACGGCGTTGCGCAAAGCCTTGACATCGACACAACAAGACCTGTTATCGCAAACGCAGGCTGTGAGAACATCACGGGAAAAGGCTACACTGTTAAAGCGGATATTTCTGACAACAGGGCTGTGGCTTCGGTGAAGGTATCCACTTATTTTGAGGGCAACAAGGCAAAGACTATAAGCCGTGTTTACACATCGGCAGTGAACTCACTTTCACACTCAGTAAAGGTAACTGACCTTGGGGGCAAGGACGGATATTATATTACAACCATAACGGCTACTGACGAGGCTGGGAACAGCTCTGAGCAGGTCATAAAGACTTATGTTGACACAACTGCGCCGACCATATCGGGGGCAAAGGTGGAGAACATCACAGCAAAGGGCTTTGATGTTTCTTGCAATGTGAGCGACAAGAGCGGAGTTTCAAAGGTGGTCTTCCCTGCTTACCCTACAAAAAATGGTGAAAGTGCAAAGAAATACGCAAGCGGAAAGCTTTCGGGCGGCAAGGCTTCGGCTTATGTTTCTGCTGAGGACTATTCAGTAAAAAGCGGTGAATTTACCGTTAAGATAACGGCTTATGACAAATACGGAAACAGCTCAGCAAAAACTATAAAGGCTAGCATAAAGCCTGCGGCTTCGGTAACATTGGATAAGGCTTCACTGACTCTTGACAAGGGCAAAAGCAGTGTTATTTCTGCAAAAATGGGTGGCGGAAGCGGTCTGACAGACTTTGTTTCCTGGAAGTCCTCTGACAGCAAAATAGCTTCTGTGTCAGACGGAAAGGTCACTGCAAAAGGAGTAGGCAGAGCAACTATCACGGCATACACAACAGGAGGAAAAAATGTTAAATGTACCGTCACTGTAAAGGGTAAAATCAGTGACAGCAGTATTTCGGCTATAAAGACGCAAAGCTACACAGGGAAGGCGGTTTCTCCTGCGCCTGCAGTGACATATGGTGGCAAAAAGCTTGTAAAGAACACTGACTACACTGTGAGCTACTCAAAGAACACAGCCATAGGTCAGGCGAGCGTGAAAATAACAGGCAAAGGCTTATACAAAGGCACAAAAACTGTGAACTTCAACATTCGTCCTGCCACAGTGACGAAGCTGAAAGTTTCTTCCACCGGTGAAAAGAGCGTTAAGCTTTCTTGGAAAAAGATAACGGGTGCTGACAGCTACGCTATATACAGATATGACAACACAAGTAAGAAATGGCAGAGAATAAAAACTGTAAAGGCTGTGAGCTTCACTGACAGCGGACTTGCTCGTGCAAAGGGGTACAGCTACAAGGTAAAGGCTGTGAAAAAATCTGGCGGAAAAGAATACATTTCGGCTAGCTACTCAAAGGCTGTAGAGGCTGTCACCAAGCCTGCAAAGGCTTCATGCACGGCTAAATCAGCAGGCAGCGGCAGCATTGAGGTATCATGGAAAGCTGTTGGGGGTGCAAGCGGATATGAGATATACTCCTCTTCAAATGGCAGTGATTATGTGAAGTCGGCAAAGGTGGGTGGCTCTCAAAAGAGTGCTATCGTATCAGGATTTGAGCCTTACTCACTTAGAATGGTAAAGATAAGGGCTTACAAAACTGTAAACGGAAAGACTTCTTACGGGGCTTTTTCGCAGGCTGTTATGGTTATTGTCAGGTAGGCTGGATACAGAAACATATGATATAAAATAAGCAAGCGATAGGTGATATGCGGGCGACCAAAGGTCGCCCCTACGATAGTTCAAGCATTGTAGGGGAGCGGCGCAATTTCTGCTTTGCAGAAATACGACGACCCGATTTCGGAACGTTACCATTTGTAAGATTGCAAAAAACTTGTGTAATTTCGCCATATATCGGTCGCCACTAAGATACATGACTGGTACGCTACACAATTGAGGTAAACCAAACGAGCGAACGATGTTCGCCCCTACATTTTTTATTGCTACACAAAAAAGGACAGCACTTTGGAAAAAAATGCTGTCCTTTTTCTATATTCATATGGGTCTATCTTTCCATTTTCCAGAACTCTACAGAGTATGGCTTAAGCTCGCTGCCGCCACCAAAATCATGGATTGTGCCTGTTAGAAGCTCCTCTGCCTGACCGCAGCCTGCGTCAAAGTGAGCTGTGAAAGGCTGATCGTCGGCGTTTATTGCAACAAGGACACGCTCACCCTCGAACTCACGCTCGATTATACACTGCTTATTAGTAAGAACAGGTATTTTGATAGAGCCATAGCAGAGAGCCTTGCTGTTTTTGTGTGCCTCTGCCATTTTTGAGATAAGCTCTGTGAGGTCGTTCCACTCAGGCTTTTCAAAGCTTACACGGAGAGCAGGATCACCCTCGCTCTTGTTTGCCTTTGTTCCCCACTCTGAGCCGTAATAAACGCATGGGATACCAGGCATACCAAAGAGCATTCCGTAGATAAGCGGCAGGTGTTTCTCGTTTGTGAGCTGGCTTGCTATTCTTGATACGTCATGGTTATCAACAAAGCACAGCAGGTGCATTCCTCTGTATCTGCACCAGTTCTCAGGTCCGAACTGATTTTTTAGAGAGTGGCATATCTCGAACATATTCATGCAGTTGAAGCTTGAATAAAGTCCCTTATAGCACTCGTAGTTCGTGCAGGAATGGAGCATTTCAGGATTTACCCACTGAGCGTAATCACCATGTAGAAGCTCGCCGATAAGAACGAAATCCTGCTTGAGCCAATCGCAATGCTGTCTGAGGCGCTTCAAGAAGTTCTTATCAAGGCAATACGCAACGTCAAGGCGGAGTCCGTCTATATCAAACTCCTTGACCCAATTTGTTATGCATTCCAAGATATGATCCACTACCTGCGGATTGTTAAGGTTTAGCTTAACAAGGTCAAAATGGCCCTCCCAGCCTCATACCAAAGTCCGTCATTATAGTTGCTGTTGCCGCCGAAATTGATATGGAACCAATCTTTATATGGTGAGTTCTCACGGTTTTTCAGAACGTCCTGAAAAGCCCAGAAGCCTCTGCCGACGTGGTTGAAAACGCCGTCCAAAACTACCTTTATGCCGTTTTCGTGAAGCTCTTTGCAGACCTTTGCAAAGTCCTCATTTGTGCCAAGGCGGCAATCTATCTTGCGGTAATCTCTGGTATTATAGCCGTGAGTGCCGGAATCGAACACTGGTGAAAAATAGATAGCGTTGGCACCAAGCTTTTTGATATGAGGTATCCAATCTATTACCTTTAATATCCTGCTTTCCTCTTTGCCGTCATTCTCAAATGGCGCACCGCAGAATCCAAGAGGATAGATCTGATAAAATACACTTTCGTATGCCCACATAATATTATCTTCCTTTCTGATGCTAATAGAAAATGTTGTTCGCAGATGAAATATGATTTACTGAGAAAAAGCGGGCGAAAGCTGTTCGCCCCTACAGGGGTGGCATGACGTTTCTAGTCCTTAAATTTCTCAGCTTATTTATATTTTATGAGATATCTGCAAAACTATAGTTAAACTGTACAAAATACAACAAAAGGCAACGCCGCACAAGGATTGTGCATAAGATGCGCCGTCATGTTTTTCGTCAGATTGTGCTAAAGCGACGCAGGAATACTAACGTATTTCAAGGAGCTTTAGTGCGATATGACGGAAAATCTGCAAGCAGATTGCGTGCAAAGCCGACAGGCGTGCCTTGTGCGGTGTTGCCTTATTATTATATCAAACTTTGGCATATTTCTCAATGCTCATTTTTCATTAATATAATCCACACTTTTGTGCATTTTGTACAACTATTGACAAATCAATCGTGAAATGATATTATATTTATAACAAATGTCAAGGGTTGATTTTTGGTAAAGGCAGGGATAAAAATATGAAGAAGATACTTGTGCTTTTCACAGGCGGAACTATCGGGAGCATTACTACTGACGGCATAATAGATGTTGAGCGTGAGGGAAAATACGCTGTTGTGGAGGCTTACAAGAGTGCATACGGCGATGATGTGGAATTTGAATGTCGACAGGTACTTAATATACTCAGCGAAAACATGGGGTTTTCGGGGTGGGAGAAAATGATACACGAGATAAACAGCATTGACACGGCTTTATACTTGGGAGTTATCCTCACCCACGGAAGCGACACGCTGGCTTACACTTCTGCACTTCTTGGAATGTATTTCAGGCATTTTGATATACCCCTTTTTATTATCGCAAGCAACAAGCCCATTGGCGAGAAAGGTTCGAACGGGCTTTTCAACTTCACCTCGGCGGTAGGTCTTATAAAAGAGGGAAAATACAAGGGCGTTTTCACGCTGTACGAGAGGGTCATGCTTCCTACTAGGGTGATACCTGCAGACACCTGTCGGGACAGGTTTGGGGTATATGGTTATGACGGCTTCAATGATTTTTCGGTTTTCAGCGGAGTGAGCGAGAATATGCTGTCACGCCCTAGGGAACGGATCTTCCATAATGATGTCAAATTTGGGAAGCGTGTTCTTTTTATAGAGGGTTATCCTGCAATGGACTTCGGGTGCTTTGTGCCAAACGAGGACACGGCGGCGGTGCTTTACTCACCTTATCACAGTGCGACGGCTTGCACTGACGTTTCAGAAGGGAAAAGCTATGCACTGACGGAATTTATCAAGCGGTGCATAACAAAGAACATTATGGTGTATATTTGCGGTTTGAAAAGAAAAGTGCCTATATACTCCACTGTGGCGGAGATAATAAAGGCAGGCAGCATACCAATATACACCATCTCAGCTGTGGCGGCTTATATGAAACTTCTGCTTGCTTACAATCAGGAGGAAATGCCTGTGAAAGAGGTCATGGGGAAAGACCTTTTCTTTGAGGAGGTAAAATTCTCATAAACATTGTTTCAGTTATTGACAAAATGCTGAGCTTGTGATAAAATCAAAGTATATTAAAATAGTATATTTAGAAAAAGTACAACGGAGGTAATAAAAATGGCAGACACAAAAATTTCAGACTCAGTTATTTATATTGGTGCAGACGATCATGACATTGACCTTTTTGAGAGCCAATATGTTGTGCCAAACGGCGTTTCGTACAACTCTTATGTTATCATTGACGAGAAGATAGCGATAATGGACACTGCTGACCCTAGGGTAACGGACGTTTGGTTTGACAATCTTGAAAAGGCTTTGGGCGGCAGAAAGCCTGATTATCTTGTTGTTCAGCACATGGAGCCTGACCATGCAGGAAACATCAAAAAGCTTGCGGAGAAATATCCTGAAATGAAGATAGTGGGAAATGCAAAGACTTTCCCTATGATGAAGCAGTTTTTCACCATTGACGGACTTGACGATAGGTCTGTTGTGGTAAAAGAGGGGGACACGCTTTCACTTGGAAACCACACACTTCAGTTCGTAATGGCGCCTATGGTACACTGGCCTGAGGTAATGGTGACATACGAGCAGAGCGAAAAGCTGTTGTTCTCTGCTGACGGATTTGGAAAGTTCGGCGCACTTGATGTTGATGAGGACTGGGCTTGCGAGGCTAGAAGATACTATTTCAACATTGTGGGCAAATATGGTGCACAGGTGCAGGCGCTTCTTAAAAAAGCATCGGCACTGGACATAAAGATGATACTCCCTTTACATGGTCCTATACTCAAAGAAGATCTTGGTTACTATCTTGGACTTTACAATACATGGTCAAGCTATCAGCCTGAGAGCAAGGGCGTATTCGTTGCATATGCTTCAATACACGGAAACACCGCAAAGGCAGCTGAAAAGCTTGGTGAGATGCTGAAAGAAAAAGGTGCTGAGAAGGTAGTTATCAGCGATCTTTCAAGAAGCGACATGGCAGAAAATATCGAGGACGCTTTCAGATATGACAGGATCGTACTTATGGCAAGCAGTTATGACGGCGGTGTATTCCCTGTTATGGAGGATTTCCTTATGCACCTTAAATCAAAGAACTATCAGAACAGAAAGATAGGTCTTGTAGAGAACGGCTCATGGGCGCCTACTGCGGCAAGAGTTATGAAGGGATATGTGGAAAACTTCAAGAATGTTACCATTGCCGAGCCTGTTGTGACTATACGCTCTACGCTTAATGAGGTTTCAGAAAAGGCTTTGGGCGAGCTGGCTGGGGTCATGGCTAAGGGTGAATAAATTTCGCTCAGTCAGATAAATCAGACACAAAAAAATGCGGGCGGCCAGAAGTCGCCCCTACAGATATGAAAAAGGCAGGACGTTTTGTCCTGCCTTTTGTGTTATATCACATTGCCGTCTGTGGTGATTATTCTTACTGCCACGGGGATATTTTTGCCGCTGTCGGTGACTGCTTTTCTTACTGCGTGTTCTATTCCGCCACAGCATGGAACTTCCATTCGGGCTACTGTTATGCTGCGGATATTGTTTCTTTTCACTATCTCGCCAAGCTTTTCGGAATAGTCTGTGGCGTCAAGCTTCGGACAGCCTATGACAGTTATTTTGCCTGTCATGAAATCGGAATGAAAGCTTCCGCAGGCATAGGCTGTGCAATCCGCAGCGACAAGCAGGTCTACACCGTCAAAGTATGGTGCGTTCACAGGTACAAGCTTTATTTGCACAGGCCACTGCATAAGCTGTGACGGAGTTTTTGCTGACGGGGTATCTACCGGGGCCGGCTTTTTGGCAAAGGTTTTCATCATTGAGCCTGGACAGCCATGAAAAACAGGCTTGCCAAGGCGTTTTTTGTTTTCTTCCACTGCCTTTTCGTCATAGGCGGCAGCTTCTCGCTCAACAAAGGATATGGCGTTCGTTGGGCAGGCTGGAAGACAATCTCCAAGGCCATCGCAATAATCGTCACGCATAAGCTTTGCTTTGCCGTCCACCATGCCTATTGCGCCTTCGTGGCAGGCTTTAGCACAAGCTCCGCAGCCATTGCACTTTTTCTCGTCTATTTGTATTACTCGTCTTATCATATGGTTACCTCCGTATTTTTATTGATATCTTTCGTTTCGGCATAAAGCTCTTGACTTTATGCTATGATTATAATATAATCTTATCACAAAGTCTGTTGTAATTACAACAAAAGCATAAAATTATTTCGTAAAAATGAGGAAGATAAAATGGATAATAAATACATAAAGATAATAAAAGGCACTCCCCTTTTCCAGGGCATGAGCGACGAGGAGATAGCTCAGTTTCTCAGACCTGACGGCAGTGGCATAAAAAGCTTTCGCAAGGAAAGCTATATTTTTCACGCAGGAGACAAGACCGCTTATTTCGGCATACTTCTGGAGGGCAAGGCGCTTATCGAACGTGACGAACTTTGGGGCGACAGGAGCATAATAGCTCCTTTAGAGGCAGGACAGCTTTTTGGGGAGGTCTATGCCTGCACAGGTGAACCGCTTGGGGTGAGCGTATGTGCAAAGGAGCAATGCGCAGTGCTGTTTTTATCCCCTGAGTCTATTATAAAGGAAAGTTCGACGCTGACGGCTAGGCTTCTAAAGATAACGGCTATGAAAAATCTCAGGCTCAACGAAAAGATACAAGTGATAACCCCCAGGACTATCAGAGAGCGTGTTATGGCTTATCTTTCTTCGCTTGCAAAGAAAAGCGGATCGCACATTGTCACGACAAATTTCGACCGTCAACAGCTTGCAGATTTTCTCTGCGTTGACCGCAGTGCGCTGTCAACAGAGCTTGGAAAAATGCACCGTGAGGGGCTGATAGATCTCAAGGGGCGGGAGTTTATACTGCCTGAAAACTGCTCTCGTGGAACGTGATTTGTTAATTTATATGTAAATAATAAGTCATTTAACCATATTCATTTTTTTTGCTCTTTTAAAGAAAAATTGCATATTTTATATTGACACAACCTGCTTTGTGTTGTATAATATATATAGTGCCGCCGTGACAGTTCATAATTACTTAAACGTTTATTGTGGGAATGTATTTATTTACAAAAGGTCACGGTATCGGGAAATTGATTGAAAGGATTGATTGCTTTGGCAAAGAAGAATGAAAGCATAAGCGACAAGATCGTTCGTTTGTATAAGGAGGGCTACTCTATTCCTGAGATAGCAAAAGAAATGGAGATGCCTAAGGATAATGTTCCGAGAATACTTGAAAAGCACTTCCCTGACTATGCAAGCTTTGAACAGCCTGTAAGAGAGAGTGCCGATGAAAACGGCAACGGAAAGAAGAGCGTTTTCAATATGTCTGTAAGCGAGCTTTTCGGAAAGAAGAACAAAAAGCAGGAGAATGTTGAGCCTGCAAAGGTAACTGTAAATCTTGCTATGGACGATGACGGATTTGTTGATCACAGTGTTGCGGCTATCGCCTCAATGCTTCAGAAAGGCAGAAGCGTAAACGATATCGCAGGATTCTTTAATAAAGATCCCGAGGATATCAAGGCTGTTCAGGGCTGCATGGACGAGCATTTCAAAAGAATGAATACATACAAGGGCCCAAAGGTCGAGCCTGCGTCTGAGCCTAAGGAAGAACCTGCTCAGAACATAACTGATCCGCTGGCGGCAAGCCTTGCAAGCGGCATTGCAAAGAGAAAGAGCAATATGTATGCAACAGGTATCGAAACACCTGCAAAGGCTGAACCTGTTTCCGCTCCTGTTCCTCCTGAGGACAATAGCGTTCACCTTGTTACTCCTGAGGCTCTCAAAGAGGCTGAGGAAAAAGCTAAGGCAGAGGAAAATGCAAAGGCTGAAGCTGCTGCGGCTGAGGAAGTTCCTACAATGGACGAGGTCGAGATGCCGTCCATCGAGCCTATAAGCCTTGATGACACAATGGTGGTTTCACCTGCCCCTGAGTCTACTATGCCGTCTATAGAAGAGAGATAGCTGAAAAGAAAGCTGCGGAAGCTGAAAATACAAATAATAAAGAGGAGGGCGAGAATATGGGTATGAGTCCAATGGAAAAAATGCGTATGTTTGCGCAGGAGCAGATCGAGATGAACAACAAGAAGATCGACGAGCTTAAGGCAAGCATTGCTGAAACTGAGGCAAAGTCTTTGGATCTCGGTAAGCAGGCAAGCGATATCTATGAGGAGATCGTTAAGCTTCAGGAAAAGGCTAAGGCACTCAACGCCGAGAAGGAGCAGGTTGATATTCAGATCAGTCAGGTAAACGCTGAGATCGAAGGCATTAGAAAAGAAAACAACGAATTCAAGAGCTATATGTAATAGCGTCTTATTCAAATCATATAAGGCAGGAGGCTTCGGTTTCCTGCCTTTTTTATTTGTGGGGAATGAAGTGGAGAATAGCACAGATGATAAACGAAAGAAGCAGGACGTCGCATTTCTGCCAAGCAGAAATTGCGCCGCTCCCCTACAGGTGATGGCAGGCTGATGTTTTTTGATTAAAGTCAAACTTTTTCGCCTGAAAGTATTGAAAAATAACGGCAAATATGGTACAATGCTTTTATAAACCTTGAAAGGATATTTTATATGAGCAATATACTTATTCTGGCATTCCTGTTCTTTGCAGGGTGTCTGATAGGCTGGGGGATAGAAGTTATTTTCAGACGATTTGAGCCTAGCAACAAAGCAAGAAAATGGATAAATCCCGGCTTTCTTATTGGTCCTTATCTGCCTTTATACGGCTTCGGGCTTTGCACCCTTTATCTGCTGGCGGGGCTTGAAAAATTTATACACACTGACAACACGGCTTTGCAGAAGTTTATACTTTTTTTGCTTATGGCTATCGCAATGACAGTGATAGAGCTTATTGCAGGCGAGATATTCATTGTGAAAATGCACGTCAAGCTGTGGGACTACACTGGAAACAAATTCAACTATAAAGGCATAATATGTCCGTTGTATTCGCTCATATGGGCAGCACTGGGCGCGGTCTATTATTTCTTTATACACCCATACATTCTTGACGCACTCAACTGGCTTGCGAATAATTTGGCGTTCTCGTTCTTTATTGGATTTTTCTATGGTGTTTTTGCTATCGACCTATTCTATTCCCTGAAGCTGGCAGAGAAGATAAAAACGTTTGCGGAAGAGAACGATATGGTCATCAGATACGAAGAGTTCAAACGGCACATCAGGGAAAGTTCAGAGGAGAGAAAAGAGAAATACAGATTTATGCTTTCCATGGGCTCAGGCGCAAGGCTTGGCGAGCATTTGAAAAAGTATCGTGACAAACAGCGTGAGGAGCAACGTGGACACAGGCTCAATGACTTTATATCAAAAATAAAAAAGTCGGATACATGAAAATTAACAAAATAACCATTGACAAAACATCAGCATGGTGATATACTGATTTCATATGTAAAAAACGTTGACGAAGACAGTAGGCTTTATGCGAAAATCTCAGCGAGCCGCCGACAGTGAGAGGGCGGTATGATTAGTTTCAGGCTGAATATCACTTCCGAGTTGCAGGCTGAAAATCAGTATGATAAGTAAGCTTCGCCGCTTTTCCTGCGTTAAAGGGAACGCATATGTCAGTATGCTGAAAAGGTGGTTTGCGAATGGCTTTACGGCTTTCGTCCTGTTTCAGGGCGGAAGCCTTTTTTATTGCATTTTATCTTTATGCGTAACTGATCGTTTATTACAAAATCAGAAAGGATTGATCTTCGTGTACAAAAAGGTTGACACCAATCTGAACTTCGTTCAGAGAGAAAAAGAAGTGGAAAAGTTCTGGGACGATAACAATATCTTTGAAAAAAGTATTGACAGCCGTAAAAAGGGCGAGTCCTATGTTTTCTATGACGGACCTCCAACGGCTAACGGCAAGCCGCATATCGGTCACGTTCTCACTCGTGCTATCAAGGATATGATACCAAGATACCGTGCGATGAAAGGCTATCAGGTACCTCGTAAGGCCGGCTGGGACACACATGGTCTGCCTGTTGAGCTTGAAGTAGAGAAAATGCTTGGTCTTGACGGCAAGGAGCAGATCGAGGAATATGGTCTTGAGCCGTTCATCAAGAAGTGTAAAGAGTCTGTATGGAAATACAAGGGTATGTGGGAGGACTTCTCAGGCACTGTTGGCTTCTGGGCTGACATGGAACACCCTTATGTTACCTATGACAACAACTTTATCGAGTCTGAATGGTGGGCTTTGAAACAGATATACGAAAAGGGCTTGCTTTACAAGGGCTTCAAGATAGTTCCTTACTGTCCACGCTGCGGCACACCGCTTTCTTCTCACGAAGTTGCTCAGGGCTACAAGACAGTTAAAGAGCGTTCTGCTATCGTTCGTTTCAGCTTGTTGGCAAGGACGAATACTTCCTTGCATGGACAACAACTCCTTGGACGCTCCCTTCAAACGTTGCCCTTTGCGTAAACCCAGATGAAACTTACTGCAAGGTAGAGGCCGCTGACGGCTACACTTATATTCTTGCGGAGGCGCTTCTTGACACTGTTCTCGGCAAGCTTGCAACTGAGGACAAGCCTGCATACAAGGTACTTGAAACTTACAAGGGCAAGGATCTTGAATATATTGAATACGAGCCGCTTTATGAGTGCGCAGGCGAAAGCGCAAAGAAGCAGGGCAAAAAGGGTCACTTTGTTACCTGTGACAGCTATGTAACTATGTCAGACGGTACAGGTATCGTTCATATTGCGCCTGCTTTCGGTGAGGACGACTCTAAAGTCGGAAAGAAGTATGATCTGCCTTTCGTTCAGTTCGTTGACGGCAAGGGCGACATGACTGCTGAAACTCCATATGCCGGAATGTTCGTAAAGGACGCTGACCCTGAGGTACTCAAAGACCTTGACAAGTCAGGCAAGCTTTTTGCCGCTCCTAAGTTCGAGCATGATTATCCGCACTGCTGGAGATGCGGCTCACCTCTTATCTACTATGCAAGAGATACTTGGTTCATCAAAATGACAGATGTCAAGGACAGACTTATCGCAAACAATGACACTATCAACTGGATCCCTGAGAGCATTGGTAAGGGACGTTTCGGTGACTGGCTGAAAAACGTTCAGGATTGGGGCATTTCAAGAAACAGATATTGGGGTACTCCGCTGAACATTTGGGAATGTGAGTGCGGTCACAGACATTCTATCGGCTCTATCGAGGAGCTTAAGTCAATGTCGGACAACTGCCCTGATGATATCGAGCTTCACAGACCATACATCGACGCTGTAACTATCAAATGCCCTGAGTGTGGAAAACAGATGCACCGTGTATCAGAGGTAATAGACTGCTGGTTCGATTCAGGTTCTATGCCTTTCGCTCAGCATCACTATCCATTTGAGAACAAGGAGCTTTTCGAGTCACAGTTCCCTGCTGACTTCATTTCAGAAGCTGTTGACCAGACAAGAGGTTGGTTCTATTCACTCCTTGCTATCTCGACTCTTATATTTGACAAGGCTCCATACAAGAACGTTATCGTGCTTGGACTTGTTCAGGACGAGAACGGTCAGAAGATGTCAAAGTCAAAGGGCAACGCTGTTGACCCATTCGAGGCACTGGCTAAATACGGCGCAGACGCTATCAGGTGGTATTTCTACACAAACTCTGCTCCATGGCTGCCTAATAAGTTCCATGACAAGGGCGTAACAGAGGGTCAGAGAAAGTTCATGGGTACGCTTTGGAACACATATGCGTTCTATGTGCTTTATGCTGAGATAGACCAGTTCGACCCTACAAAGCACAAGATAGAATATGACAAGCTTTCTGTAATGGACAAGTGGCTGCTTTCAAAGATGAACTCTATGATAAAGGCTGCTGACGATAACCTTAACAACTACAGGATACCTGAGGCTGCAAAGGCTATGCAGGAGTTTGTTGATGATCTTTCCAACTGGTATGTAAGAAGAGGCAGAGAGAGATACTGGGCTCAGGGTATGTCACAGGACAAGATAAACGCTTACATGACTCTTTACACTGCTATCGTTACGCTCTGCAAGTGTGCAGCACCTATGGTACCGTTCATCACTGAGGAGATCTATCAGAATCTTGTTAGAAGCGTTGACAAGGACGCTCCTGAGAGTATCCACCTTTGCGATTATCCTGTTTGCGACGAGAACATGATAGACGAAAAGCTTGAATCTGACATGGAAGAAGTTCTGGAGATAGTTGTTCTGGGACGTTCTGCAAGAAACGGCGCAAGCCTTAAAAACCGTCAGCCTTTGAGCGTGATGTACGTTGCCGCAGACCACCCACTTGACAGCTACTATATCGACATCATCAGAGATGAGCTTAACCTCAAGGACGTTCAGTTCTCAAATGATGTATCTGCATATATTGATTATAAGTTCAAGCCACAGCTCAAGACACTTGGTCCAAAGTACGGCAAGCAGCTTGGTGAGATAAGAACACAGCTTTCACAGCTTGACGGACACAAGGCTATGAGCGAACTGAACGAAACTGGCAGCCTGAAACTCACGCTTTCAAGCGGTGAGATAGCACTTGACAAGGATGATGTTCTTATCGAGTCTGAGCAGAAAGAGGGCTTCTACACCCTTTCTGAAAACGGTGTTACTGTAGCTATCAGCACTGTTCTCACTCCTGAGCTTATTGAAGAGGGCTTTGTAAGAGAAGTTATCAGCAAGGTTCAGACAATGAGAAAGGATTCGGGCTTTGAGGTAATGGATCACATCACTGTTTCTGTAAGCGGCAGCGAAAAGGTTATGGCTGTTGTTGACAAGAACAGAGAGGCTATTTCTCATGACGTTCTTGCAGACGATATCGTTCTTGGCGAAAATGTCGGCAACGAAAAGGATTGGGATATCAACGGCGAAAAGGTTTCTATCGGCGTAAAGAAGAACTAATTCTGAGATATAAAAAATCAAGCAGGACAGCTTTCGGGCTATCCTGCTTTTTTGGTTTTGGGTTATAAGCCATGCACAGCTCCCCCTACATAAAACACAAAAATGGCGAGGTGAAAGACCTCGCCATTGATTTTTTTATATTACTTTCTTGCTTCCAGAGCGGAGATAGATTCCATTATCTTTGACATCTTCTCCTCTGCCTTTGCAAGCTTTGCCTTTTCGGCTTCGATAAGCTGTTCAGGGGCTTTTGCAAGGAATCCCTGATTGCTGAGCTTCTTGCTAAGGAAGTCTATATCCTTCTGTGCATTCTTTCTGTCCTTATCAAGACGTGCAAGCTCCTTGTCAACGTCTATGATATCCGCAAGCGGAATGAAAAATCTTGCACTGTCTGTAACAGCGGCGGCGCAATCCTTTTCCTCGCACTTATCTGTAATGATGACCTCAGATGCAGAAGCAAGTCTTTCAAAGAACATTACGCCCTGTGAGAATACTTCTGGCTGTGCAGTTTCAATATAAAGCTTTGCCTTTACAGACGGCGGAACGTTCATTTCACCACGGCAGTTTCTTATGCTCTTTATGCCTGCGATTATCTTCTCAAATGTTGCTTCTTCATCGGCAAATTCAAGCTTTTCGTCATATACAGGGTAATCCTGAACCATGATAGCTGTGCCGTCATTTACGAGAGCCTGCCAGATCTCCTCGGTGATATAAGGCATGAATGGGTGGAGCATTTTCAGCATTCCTTTCATTACCCACACGAGAACTGCCTGTGCGGTAGCCTCTGTTTCACCGCCTGCGGCTATTCTTGGCTTTGTAAGCTCGATATACCAATCGCAATAGATATCCCAGATAAAGTCATAAAGCTTTGAAACTGCTACGCCAAGCTCGAACTTATCAAGATTATCGTTTACTTCCTTTGCAAGAGTATTGAACTTTGATATTACCCACTTATCCTCAACATTGAGGTTCTCAGGGAGCTTATCAGCCTTGAAATCGTCAGGAAGATTCATCATGATAAATCTTGCGGCGTTCCATATCTTATTTGCAAAGTTTCTTGAGGATTTTACCTTATCCTCGATAAATCTCATATCGTTTCCAGGTGCGTTGCCTGTTGCGAGCATAAATCTCAGGGCATCTGCACCGTACTGGTCGATGATAACAAGCGGGTCGATACCGTTGCCAAGAGATTTTGACATCTTTCTGCCCTGTGAATCTCTAACAAGGCCGTGGATAAGAACAGTATCAAAAGGCTTCTGCTTCATGTTCTCCATGCCTGCAACTATCATTCTCGATACCCAGAAAGGAATGATATCATAGCCTGTTACGAGAGTGTTTGTTGGGTAGAAATACTCAAGCTCCTCTGTCTTGTCAGGCCAGCCGAGAGTTGAGAATGGCCACAGTGCTGATGAGAACCATGTATCGAGAGTATCAGGGTCCTGACGCATTTCCTTGCCGCACTTAGGGCAACAAGCATGGTCTTCCTTTGTTACCACAGTTTCACCGCAATCGTCGCAATAAAATGCCGGTATCTGATGACCCCACCAAAGCTGACGTGAGATACACCAATCTCTGATATCGTTCATCCAGTTAAGGTAGTTCTTCTCAAATCTTTCAGGGACAAACTTGATAGAGCCGTCCTCAACAGCCTTTATTGCAGGCTTTGCAAGCTCGTCCATTTTAACGAACCACTGAAGTGATACCCTTGGCTCGACAGTTGTTCCGCAGCGGTAGCAAGTACCTACATTATGCTCATGGTCTTCAACATAAGCAAGGAAGCCGCCCTTTTCAAGGTCTTCAACTATTTTCTTTCTTGCCTCGTATCTATCCATGCCTGCATACTCAGGATAATCGTCAACTATCTTTGCGTCCTCAGTAAGAACGTTGATAACAGGCAAGTTATGTCTTTTACCGACTTCAAAGTCGTTAGGGTCATGGGCAGGAGTTATCTTTACGACGCCTGTACCAAACTCCATATCAACATAGCTGTCGGCAACAACAGGTATCTCTCTGCCAACAAGCGGCAGTGTGAGTGTCTTGCCTACGATATCCTTATATCTTTCGTCCTTTGGATTTACTGCAACGGCAGTATCGCCGAGAAGTGTTTCAGGACGTGTTGTAGCAAGCTCTACATATCCGCTTCCGTCTGTAAGAGGATATTTCAGATGCCAAAAGTGACCGGCCTGGTCTTCATACTCAACCTCTGCGTTTGAGATAGATGTACGGCAATGCGGGCACCAGTTTATTATTCTTTCGCCTCTATAGATAAGTCCCTTATTATAGTAGTTTATGAAAACTTCCTTTACAGCCTTTGAACAGCCCTCGTCCATTGTGAAACGCTCTCTGTCCCAATCGCAGGAAGAGCCGAGCTTTTTAAGCTGCTCAACTATTCTGCCGCCGTATTTCTTTTTCCAATCCCATGCTCTTTCAAGGAAACCGTCCCTGCCGATATCGTCCTTTGTAAGGCCCTCTTTACGCATAGCTTCAACTATCTTTGCTTCTGTTGCGATAGAAGCGTGGTCTGTACCAGGTATCCACTCTGCGGCATATCCGCTCATTCTCTTCCAGCGGATAAGTATATCCTGCAAAGTTTCATCAAGGGCATGACCCATATGGAGCTGTCCTGTGATGTTCGGTGGTGGGATAACTATACAGTATGGCTCTTTCTTGGAATCAGGCTCAGCGTGGAAAAATCCACCGTCAAGCCAATATTTGTAGATCTTATCTTCTACCTTATTAGGCTCATAAAGCTTTGAAAGCTCTTTTTTCATTATAAAACAATTCCTTTCGCAAATATTTTTTCTATCACAGTATCGTGGCAAGACCAAGAGGTGTTGCCTTTTTGCCGTCAGACTCGTGTCTTAGGCTGTCTGCGAAACGGAACTGTGAATTTCATTTGAAAGCTGAATTTGAGATCACACATTATATTCTTTCCTTTCCGCATGATATGGCATTACTGCACCTATTATAATATTATCTCACTTTTGCACCGAATTGTCAAGGGCTGATGACGGTATGGAACGAAAAAAGCAGAACAGCTTGAAACTGCTCTGCTGAGAGTGCTGAAAAAGACTTAAACAAGCGGGAAGTCGAGGGCGCCGTCCCCTACAACTTGCATAAAAACGAATTTACGCTTACAGCTTGAAATGAACGGGCATACCGTTTTTCATTGCTATTTTTACCTCGCCTTGGATAAGTGGCAGGAAGTATCTTACGGCTTCCGGATTTACGTCATTGCCGTCCTCGCTTAACCACTGGGCTGGGAAGAATTTTTCCTTATTTGCAGCATCATGGGCGTCAACGCTGTCAACGTTCACAACATAAGGCACGTCGCTGATACGCTTGAATATCATCATTTTACCTGTTTTCCCTGCAAGAGCCGCTTTTACGCCTGCTGAGCCTATCTCCTCGGCTTCGTCTATATCCGTCTTTGAGCAGATATGAGAAGAACATCTCTGCATAACGTTAAGCTCAATAGAACGGACTTTACAGCCGATATTCTCTTTAACGAGCTGTTCAAGGGTCTTTCCTATGCCAGAGAGATACTCGTGACCGAAATTATCCACAACTCTCGGCTTATTTTCCTCGCCCTTAAGCTTTACGCCCTCGGAAACTGCGATGATAACGGCTTTATGCTTTGCCATTTGATTTCTTACGTCCTCCAGGAACTTTTCGGCGGTGAAGTTATTTTCAGGGAGATAGATAAGGTGAGGGGCTATCTCGTCATTTGCTCTGAGAACGCAGGTAGAGGCTGTGAGCCAGCCAGCGTGTCTGCCCATTATCTCAACGATAGTGACGGACTCGATAGAATAAACCGAGCTGTCACGGATTATCTCCTGAACCGTTGCGGCAACATACTTTGCGGCAGAGCCGAAGCCTGGTGTATGGTCTGTTACAGGCAGGTCGTTATCTATAGTTTTTGGTATGCCTATAACTCTTATCTTTGAATTTCTTGCCGCAAGATAATCGGAAAGCTTTGCCACGGTATCCATAGAATCGTTTCCTCCGATATAAAAGAAAGCTTCTATCCTATGCTTTTCAAGGCAGTTCAGGATACGCTCATATGTTTCACCGCCCTCCTCAACGTCCGGAAGCTTATAACGGCATGAGCCGAGAACTGTTGACGGTGTCTGTCTTAGAAGCTCCATGTCCTCGTTTGTTTTTATAACAAGCTTAAGATCTATGAGCTGGTCGTTTATGATACCCTCGATACCATTGAGCGAGCCGAAAACGGCGTCTATCTGTGGAGTTTTCACAGCCTGTTTGAAAACTCCCACCAATGAAGCGTTGATAGCGCAGGTAGGTCCTCCTGATTGTGCAACGGCAATATTCATTATCATCAATCTCCTTACAGCTTACTGAGAATATTAAAATTCTCATATTTGTTATTATTATAGCATATTATATATACAAATAAAAGGGTTGTGAAAATTTATTAACATATTTTTTCCCTTTGTAACAAAACATGCCTGCAAGAAAACGTTATCTATATCCACTTTGATAATTTTCACATCTGTTACATAAAAACGCCTCCCGTTTTACACCATATTGTTATAAAGTAAATGTAAATCGTAACCGAATTTTAATTGACAGAACAGCTTATATTCTGTATAATTAAAGATGTGGACACGAAATGTGTCGAACTTTAGTCAATGAACCGAAAGGAAGAATATAAATAATGCCTGACAACAGAAACAATAAAGGCTACTATCGTCCTGAACAGAATCGCAGACCGCAGGGTCAGAACAGACCTCAGCAGCAGGAAAGCTCCACTTGGCTCACTCCTACTGTAAAGGGAATAATAGCGATACTACTGACTGTACTTGTGGTAGCCATAGTAATAATGATATTTGCAAAAACTCTTTTTGTGAACACCAACACCACTCCGAAAAAGACCGGTACGATAACTTCTACGGAATACATTCCGCCAAAGACCACCACAACTTCGGAAAAGCCACAGGAAACATCTAAAAAGTCCAAAAAGACCACTGAGCCTGACGAAGATCCATATGACGGTGATAAAGATGACAACGGTGACGCTATTGGTGATATCCAGTGCATAAGTGCAGTTTATCTCCACCCACAGCCTACATCGAGCAGTGAAAACCTTCTTACTATCCCATCGGGTGCGACCTGCAAATACTACCGCAACGAAAACGGCTGGTATTATGTTGAATATAATGGCACAAAGGGCTACGCATGGCAGACATTCTTCTCGACACCACCACAGTAATGTGTTTTACGATTTCTTAAATAACGCAGAAAGTGCAGCATGGAAATATGCTGCACTTTCTGTTTATATACGCAAAAAAAGCGGAGGTGTTTTCCTCCGCTTGATGTAGCTTATCATATAGATAGAACGTGTTAAATAGTGGGCGAACGCTGTTCGCCCCTACACACAAATGTTACAATTAGAGTTCTACCTTGTAATCCTCTGAGCCTACACCCTTTACAGTGTAGTAAGCAACGCCCTCTTCAGGCTTGATGTATACTGAAACTGTCTTTGGTGTTCTGTGACCCTTTGCCTTGTAGTCAGCCTTTGCAGCAGCCACTACAGCTTCAACATTTATCTCTACGCCTGCGAACTGAACGAATACCTCGTCCTTTATCTCAGCCTCAACTGCTTTCTTTACAGTTTCCTTCTTTGCCTTTGTTGCCTTTGCTGCGGTCTTTACTGCCTTTTCTGCCGTCTTGACAGCTTTCTTTGCTGTTTCCTTTACTGCTGCGCCTGTCTTTTCAGCAGCAGACTTTACCTCAGCCTTGACTTCCTTTACAGCTTCTTCTGCCTTCTTGTCAGCGGCGATCTTCTTTTCAGCCATTGTAAAACCTCTCCTTTAAAAGTGTTACTAATTACTTATCCACAGCCTCTTTAAGAGCCTTGCCTGCCTTGAATGCAGGAACCTTCTTTGCAGGAACATGGATAGGCTTCTTTGTTGCAGGATTGATAGAATCCTTAGCTGCACGATCTCTTACCTCAAATGCACCAAAACCTACGATAGATACCTTTTCGCCCTTTACAAGTGCCTCTGTGATAGTTTCTGTTACAGCCGCAAGTGCCTGCTCTGCTTCCTTTTTAGAATAGCCGCCCTTTTCTGCTATTGCGGATATCAGATCATTTTTTGTCATTTTGAATCTACCTCCGTTATAATTTTTTACATTGTTTTTATGCTGTTATTATAACGTATTTGACCCCTATTGTCAATTAATTTGCCTGATTTTGCGTGCTTTCTTGCAATCTTTGTAGCTTTACATAAAAAAGAGGCATAGTCACCGCTTGATTTTTGTACTTATTCACACGTTGGAAATAGTATTTATAATTTAGCCATAATTAACTTTAGATCAGCATCATTATTTTTTTATAAACGCCTATTTTTCGTGCTCTGTAAAAATCACCCACAAAATATTCTTACATATATTTCATTTCAAAGTTCATTAAATATTTACATTCTTTTATATATTCTCTCATGCAACATAATTCATTTTTTCAATCCGTATTTTTCATAAAAAGCCTCAACATCGCTGTCGCTTTTCACAAGCTCGGGATACATTATCTCACGAGTGTTGCGGTTATAAAAGCCGATAGTTTTCTCGCCGGTACAGGTGCTTGACATTATTTTTATCTCCATTCCCCTGCACTCCTCAGGGACGGGCTTGACAGTTTTCTTTTTGAAAATTCCCACGGAAATTCCCCCTAATATTTTTTCAAACGTCTTATGTAAGCGAAAGTGTAGTCCTCGCCTTTATCACGAAGCATTGTAAGAAGCTTCTCCAAAAGGTCTGATGTTTCAGGGTGGATGGCTCTTGTCTTTTTTGCTCTTAAAAAGTACGCAAGAGGTGCACCGTCGTCGTATTTGTCTTTCATATATATCTTGCTTGCGGCAACTCTGTCGCAGAACATTTCTTTCACATATTTAAGAGGCATTTTCACAGGGGTCATCAGCTTAGTCCGCAGGTCATAGTCCGTCCAATATTCAAAGTGATGCTTATTTCTTCCCTTGTGATGCATCCAGCCGTAAGAAAATCCGTATTCTTCACGCTCTGCTTCATGGGGCGAACGTGTGCCTTGATAATATTTACAGCCCTTGAGAAACTCCTCCGGGGAATATTTTGAAAGGTCATGCCTCAGACCCTGCCACAAAATGCCTGCCTTATAGCAGTTTTTTATCACTCCGTGGCGATGTCTTGTAATGGTCTTGAAATGCTCCCATGCCTTTATCAAAACGCTCATCTCCTCTGCATTTCATCTTGTGACCTTATTATACTACTTTTGCTTTATTATTTCAACAGCCTGCGGTCATTTTCTGCTGCCGCAGATATCAAGCAGGGGACACTCGCTACAGCGTTCTCCCCTTGCCTTGCAGTATTCACGTCCGAACAGCACAAGGCGGTGACAGAAATCAGAGGATCTCTCAGGGGGAAGTATCTTTCTCAGATCCTCTTCCACCTTTGCAGGCTCTTTATTTTTTGTAAGCCCAAGTCTTCCGCATATCCTTATACAGTGGGTATCGGTTACCACCGCAGGCTTATGAAAAACATCTCCCATAACAAGATTTGCCGTCTTTCTGCCTATGCCTGCAAGGGTAGTGAGCTTTTCTATGGTATCAGGTATCTCACCGCCAAAGTTATCCATTATCTGTCTGCACATTGTTACGATAGAGCGAGCTTTTGTTTTATACAGACCGCACGGGCGTATTATCTCCTCGATATCAGCGACATCTGCGTTAGCAAAATCCTCAATGGTCTTATATTTTGCAAAAAGCTCTTTCGTAACGATATTCACCCTTGCGTCTGTACACTGTGCAGAAAGTCTGCCTGCTATCATAAGCTCGTGGGGCTTTTTATAGTCTAGAGAGCATATGCCCTCGGGGTAGACCTGTTCCAGCCTTTCCACTATCATTTGTGCACGTTCTTTCTTTGTCATCGGTACTGCTCCTTTATTTATAAGTGCTTTATTACTTTATATTGTACACTTTTTTGCAGGATTCGTCAACCAAAATTTCATATCAGGGACGATATTCCAGCGGATTTGTGCGTTATATCGGCATAAAAATGCGTTTTGTCATTTTTGCGGGCTGAAACAGCTTTGGTCACAGCGCAATGATTTGTCGACATTTCACGGAAATTTTACACGAATTATGAATTTATAATCGTGATTTTACTTCACATTTCAAAAAAAGGCTATGATTTTTATACAATTTCAATAAAATTATGAAATTTTGCATTTTACTACTTGCAAATTGCAAAATAGTGTGCTATAATAAGTAGGTGATGTGCGGAATGAGTAAAAAAGCCGTGCACAAATTATAATTTATAAGATGGGAGTTTTAATAATGGCTTTGAACAATGCGTATCTTGAAAGCGTTTATGAGAAGGTTGAGAAGAGAAATCCCGGCGAAAAGGAATTCCTCCAGGCAGTATATGAGGTACTGGAAAGCCTCATTCCTGTTGTAGAAAAGAGACCTGACCTTGTTGAGGCAGGTATAATCGACAGAATAGTTGAGCCAGAAAGACAGATCATTTTCCGTGTTCCTTGGGTAGATGACAACGGCAAGGTACAGGTAAACAGAGGTTTCAGAGTTCAGTTCAACTCTGCTATAGGACCATACAAGGGCGGTATCAGACTTCACCCTTCAGTATGTGCATCAGTAATCAAGTTCCTCGGCTTCGAGCAGATCTTCAAGAACAGCCTTACAGGTCTTCCTATCGGCGGCGGTAAGGGTGGTTCAGACTTCGATCCTAAGGGCAAGTCTGACGGAGAAGTTATGAGATTCTGCCAGAGCTTCATGACAGAGCTTTGCAAGCATATCGGTGCTGACACAGACGTTCCAGCAGGTGATATCGGTACAGGTGCAAGAGAGATCGGCTATATGTTCGGTCAGTACAAGAGGATCAGAAACGAGTTCACAGGCGTTCTTACAGGTAAGGGTCTTTCATACGGCGGATCACTTGCAAGAACAGAGGCTACTGGTTATGGTCTTTGCTACTACACAGCTGAGATGATCAAGTGCATGAAGAACGAAACATTTGCAGGCAAGACAGTTGTTATCTCCGGTTCTGGTAACGTTGCTATCTACGCTACACAGAAGGCTACAGAGCTGGGCGGCAAGGTAGTTGCACTTTCTGACTCTAACGGTTATGTATACGATCCAAACGGCATCAATCTCGATGTTGTTAAGCAGATCAAGGAAGTTGAGAGAGGCAGAATCAAGGAGTATGTAAACAGAGTACAGGGTGCTGAGTACCACGAGGGCTGCAGCGGTATCTGGACTATCAAGTGCGACATCGCTCTTCCATGTGCTACACAGAACGAGATCAACGAAGAGTCAGCTAAGGCTCTCGTAGCTAACGGTGTATTTGCTGTTGCTGAGGGTGCTAATATGCCTTCAACTCCAGAGGCTATCGCTGTATTCCAGAATGCAGGCGTTCTCTTTGGACCAGCAAAGGCTGCTAACGCAGGCGGTGTTGCTACATCAGCTCTTGAGATGTCACAGAACAGTGAGAGACTTTCTTGGACATTCGAGGAAGTTGACGCTAAGCTCAAGAACATCATGACAAACATCTTCCACAACTCATACAATGCAGCTAAGGAGTACGGTCTTGAAGGCAACCTCGTTGCAGGTGCTAACATCGCAGGTTTCCTGAAGGTCGCTGACGCTATGAAGTGGCAGGGTATCGCTTACTAATAAGAGCGTATAAACAAAGCTATATACGAAGCGGACGGTTTTTATGCCGTCCGTTTTTTGTTATATTTCAAAGACGCATGGAACGTTCCCACACGTCTATTTGACCTGATTTTCTTTTATTATCCTGCCACGCTCAAAAGCACAAGCATTCTCAAGCGTTGTGCGGCTTATGGCGGCTAGGGCTTCTTCGGTGAAAAAGCCTGATGAGAGGTGACGATAACGTTAGGAAAAGACAGAAGCCTTGCGGTCACGGAGCTTTCTAGGATATCCTCCTGTCGGTTTTCAAAGACGTTCTCTGTTTCTTCTTCATAAACATCAAGACCCACTCCGTGGAATTTTCTGCTTCTGATACCTTTTATAAGGTCTTCGGTATTCACAAGCGCACCTCGGGAGGTATTTACGAAAACAACATTCTCTTTCATAAGGGAGATAGTTTCAGTATTGATAAGATGATAGCTTGCCTCGGTCAGCGGGCAATGGAGCGAGATAAGGTCGCTTTCTCTCAGGACTTCGCTAAGGGGATAATATTTCACGAAGTCAAGGTCAGGGTTTTGATAAACGTCATAAGCTATAACACGCATACCAAAGCCGTGGCATATCCTGCACATTGCCGCACCTATCCTGCCTGTGCCTATTATACCAGCAGTCTTGCCATGGAAATCAAGTCCCATAAGACCATTCAGGCTGAAATTGTTCTCTCTTACCTTTATATAGCCCTTGTGTATTCTTCTTGTGACTGCAAGCGCAAGCGCCATAGCGTGTTCTGCCACGGCTTCCGGAGAATACCCAGGCACTCTAAGCACTGTTATGCCGTATTTATCGGCGGCTTTTATATCAACATTATTATAGCCTGCACATCGCATAAGAAGAAGCTTTACACCGTGTTCATGGAGCCGTCTAAGCACTGAGCCTGTTATCGTTGAGCTTACAAAGGCACACACGCCCTCACAGCCCTCGGCAAGCCTTGCTGTGTCTTCCGTCAAGTCGGCTTCAAGGTAGACGCTTTCTATATCGGGATAGTTTTTTCGCTGCTTTTCAAATGAATCTATATCATACTGCTTTGCGTCATAGAATATTATTTTCATGAAAACTCCTCCAAATTTTAAAGTATTCCATTTTACGCTTGTATTTTTTGCAGCTGTTTATAAAAATATACGGTTTTTGCCTTAATAAGATAAAATTATCAAAGGTTGACAATTGTGCGTAAATAGGATATAATATAGGTATCGGTATGTAAAAATATACTTTAAATATACTTTAAATGCCTGTTTTCTACAGAAAGGATATGATGCCAATGTCACAATTTTCGGAACTTCTCAGAGAATACATAAAGAAAAAAGATATTACTATAAAAGCCCTTGCCGAAAAATGTGGTATCGACAGAACATATCTTCATAAGATACTCAAAGGGGAAAGGAAAGTGCCAAGCGTAGATTTTGTAGAAAATATAAGCTTGCAGCTCATGCTTTCCACAGAGGATAAAAGCAGGCTCATGGAGCTTTATAACATTTCTGAGATGGGGGAAGATGTCTACAATCGCCGTAAGCAGGTGTCAAAGATAATACACGATATGGCAAACACAAACATGGAAGATCCTGACGCTCTGACTTTCAAGACAGAAGTTGATATTGACTCTGTGCCTGAGATATCCATCTACACCGACAAACGTGAGCTTAGAAAAAACCTGCAGGTGCTTATATGCAGCGATGTTCATAATGGTTCTGACATTCAGGTCATCGCTCAGCCAACAGAGTTTCTTACCAATCTGCTGTCCATTGCCGCAGAAGGCAGCGAGTCTACCATAAACCATCTGTTCTTCTTTGACAACACCTCAGGTGAAAAAACCACCGCAAAATACAATCTGGATATTTTTCCGTTCATATGTCACCTTGCACAAAAGCATGAAAAATATGAGGCTTTTTATTATTATGAGGGTGCGTCGGCATATTTCAACTCCACGAACATCATGCCAAACATAATGATAACGAATAATTTTCTGATCAGAACAGACAGCGATTATTGCGAGGGAGTTATATACAGATCTAAGCCTATGGTTGAATTTTATATGCGGCAGTTTGAAAAGTTCAAGACAAAATGTGCAAAGCTTCTCGACCACGCCGTGGATATTTTGGAATATGTTTACTTTTGGTACGATGACAACGCAAATTTCATCGGCGTGGATTTTCAGCCATGCACCATGCTTTGTCTTACAGAGGATATATACAACGCCCATGCACTTTTGCCAGCTGACGCAAAGAAATTTGTAAAAGCAAAGCTCACCATGGGCAAGAAGGCTCTTTCTGAACACAAATTTGTAAATCTGTTCAGTGAAAAGGGTCTTGCAGAGTTTATGACGACGGGAGAGATCTTTGAGCTTCCGAGAAATTCATATACTTTTCCCACTCTTGCAGAACGCAAGATAATGCTACAGATAATGATATCGCTTTGTGAAAACGGCATGGCAGACTACAGGATAATAAAGGACGACTATTTTGCGGTGTCGAAAAATCTTTGTATCAACATTTCTGACAACACAAGTCTTAACATCGTTGCCAGAAACAACTGCTTCTCTGATTTTTCTTATTTGAAGATAAGCGAAACGAGCCTTGTTCAGGCTTTCTGGGATTATTTTCAGCACTTTATAGATTCTGACGCTGTTTGCTCACATGAAGAAACTATCGAGATACTCAGGTCTTATTTATAAAAAAATGGGCGACCAAAAGCCGCCCACTGTAATGATATTATGTAAGCTGTTCACGCATTAAAGTGAGCAGCTTTTTTTCACGTCTTGACACCTGCACCTGTGACATACCAAGTTGTTTTGCCGTTTCCATTTGAGTTTTATTCTGAAAATATCTCAGGTATATAAGCTTTCTATCCTCCGCTTCAAGGGAAGCTATGACCTGACGGAGAGAGAGCCTGTCAGCAATTTCTATGTCAGGAGCGTCAACAGGGATATCTATTTGTCCGTGGCGGTCGTCTTCATCTGAGCTTTCAGTAAGACTAACAGGGGGCAGGGCGACGTTCATGGCTAGAGTAACGGCTTCTTCGCTTTCTCCTGACAGCTCACAAAGCTCGCTTACTGTAGGTTCTCTCCCCTGCTGTATGGAAAATCGCTCACGCTCTCTTACAAGGCGCATGGAAAGCTCTTTTATGCTCCGTGACACTTTTATCGTGCCACCGTCACGGAAAAGCCTTTTTATCTCCCCTAATATCACTGGCACTGCATAGGTGGAGAATTTCACACCACGGTCGCTGTCAAAGGCTTTCGCAGCTTTTACAAGACCTATACAGCCTGCACCGTAGAGGTCGTCATACTCTATGCCACGGTTGCGGAAGCGGTTTGCGCACAGGTGAACAAGCCCCAGATTTTCTTCTGCAAGAGGGGTCTCGACTATGCTGCTCATTTTATACTCTTTCTTTCAAGGTTTTTTCAAGGATAAGGGTAGTTCCTTCTCCAAGCTTGCTGCGCACCTTCACTTTATCCATAAAGCTTTCCATGACCGCAAAGCCAAGGCCTGCTCTTTCCTCCTCAGGTGCAGTGGTGAAAAGCGGCTGCATAGCCTGCTCTATATCAGCGATACCGCAGCCCTTATCCCTTATTTTTATGTAGACGTGTCTGTTCTCGAATATCCTTATCTGCATGAATATCTCCCCTAGGGTGTTTCGGTATCCGTGGACAATGGCGTTTGTGACTCCCTCTGACACTGCGGTCTTGACATCTGCAAGCTCGTCGATCTGAGGGTCAAGCTGAGTAAGGAAACCGCTGACTGCAACTCTAGCAAAGCGCTCATTTTCAGAATAGCTGGGAAAACTGACTTTCATTTCATTAAGGGGTTTTCGTTTCAATTTTATCACTCTCCTTTGTTTTGTCATCGGGGCTTTCATTCTGTTCCTGAGCTGCTTTCTTCTCTTGTATATACGGAGCAATATCCATAACTATCTTTGTGAGTCTGTGCATACCTGCAAGCTGCAAGACCTTTCGGATATAAGCAGGAGGCGACGCCACTATCACCTCGCCACCCATTTCTGACATTATCCTGTATCTGCCCATAACAAGTCCGATGCCTGAGCTATCCATAAAGGTCACCTGAGAATAGTCGAGGATAAGGGTAAGAGGGTTATGGCTTCTAATGGCTTTATCTATCTCTCCCCTGAAATATTTTGCTGTATGGTGGTCGATATCGCCGCATATCTCTGCCACAAGAGTTCTGGCTGACGGATAGTTTTTTATCTCCACATTCATGCTTTATCATTCCTTTCATTTTTTCGTTTTATCCGCTGAAAATATATTATCACTTACAGTGGGATTTTTTTGTCGCATTATTGTATGAATGGAAAAAGGGCATAAAAAAACAGGAACACACTTTTTTGTGTGTCCCTGCCTTTGACATCATTATCTTTCATAGATATCACGCCTGTGACCTATCTCCAGTACCAATATCAGAACTTTATCGTCTTGGATATCTGCAATAAGGCGGTAATCGCCTATTCGATATCGCCACTGACCACTCCTATTGGCGGTAAGCCTTTGCCGTGACTTCTGGGGTCTTCACAACCCTCAAGATTTTTTCTGAGCCAACTCAATATCATTTTCGCCGTGTATTTATCAAGCTTCTTGATAGTCTTTTTGGCTCTTTCCGTAAGTTCTACCCTGTATTTCATAAGCCAAGCTCTTTCTCAACCTCGTCAAGGGAATAGCTTACAGGATTTTTCTTGTATTCCTCTATGGCTTCATTATAGAGTTTCAAGTCAAACTCGTCCTCTATACGTTCCAATACAGACTTTCTTATTAGCTCAGAAACAGTTATTCCGTACATATCTGCATAGGCTTTTATAAGCTTTGTGTCCTCATCGTTAAGTCTTACTGATACATTCATTGTAAGCACCTCCTCTTGTATTACATTGTAGCACAAAATTATAATTTTGTCAATGGATAAAAAACAGAGACACACATTAGTGTGTCCCTGCCTAGGAAAATTATTATGTTCTATGCTTATGTATTAAAGTCCGTTAGGATTATTCTTAATGAAGTTCCAGCTGTCTGCTGTCATTTCATCAAGACCATACTGTGCTTCCCAGCCAAAGACCTTCTTTGCCTTTGCTGTATCAGCATAGCAGGTTGCGATATCGCCTGCACGTCTTGGTTTTACCACATATGGGAGCTTCTTTCCGCAGGCTTTTTCAAAGCTGTGAAGAACGTCATAAACGCTTGAGCCTTTTCCTGTGCCGAGGTTTACAGCTTCAACACCCTTGTTTTCCATTACATACTTGACTGCACAAAGGTGACCCTTAGCAAGGTCAACAACATGGATATAATCTCTTACACCTGTTCCGTCAGGAGTATCGTAATCGTCACCGAACACGCCAAGCTTTTCAAGCTTTCCTACTGCTACCTGACAGATGTAAGGAAGCAGATTGTTTGGTATACCGTTAGGGTCTTCGCCGATAAGACCGCTCTTATGTGCGCCGATAGGGTTGAAGTATCTCAGAAGTGAAACTGACCAGTCGTTGTCGGAAACATAAACGTCTCTCAGTATCTGCTCTATCATTACCTTTGTATAGCCGTAAGGGTTTGTTGCAGATGTTGGCATATCCTCAGTATATGGAGCTTTGTTCACAGGACCGTAAACTGTTGCGGAAGATGAGAAAACTATCTTCTTGCAGCCGTATTTTCTCATTGCCTTGATAAGCATGAGAGTGCCTGTGATGTTGTTGTGGTAATATTCAACAGGTTTCTGAACAGACTCACCAACCGCTTTAAGACCTGCAAAATGTATAACAGCGTCTATCTTGTTTTCTTCAAATATCTTTTCCATAGCCGCAAGGTCAAGAAGATCAGCCTCATAAAAAGCAAAGTCCTTGCCTGTTATCTTCTTTATTCTGTTAAGAGCCTCCGGCTTTGAGTTTGAAAAGTTATCAACTATAACTACTTCATAGCCTGCTTCAAGAAGCTCAACGCAGGTGTGGCTTCCGATAAATCCTGCTCCGCCTGTAACGAGTATTTTTGCCATATTCTTTACCTCCCAAATATGTCAGGTTTTTTCTTACACTTACATTATACCATATTTTCACGTTTTTGCAATACCATTTTTGTTTCAAACGCATGGATTTTTGTTGCAAAGAGAATAAAAATATGCTATCATATCTATAACAGACCATCTCACAGAAAGGAACACACAGAATGAATACAGACCGCCATTCCTTTAAATCAGACCAGACGGACGCACTTTCGCTGTCAGTATACAACGTGGGCTATGAAAAATGTCAGGGGCTTCACAGTTGGGGAAGCGGCGTTCGTGACCATTATCTTATCCACCACATCATAAGTGGCAAGGGCATATACAAAACGCCGCAGGGAGAGTATCACCTTAGCGCAGGGGACACTTTTCTCATTTACCCCTACACTGTTATAACATACACTGCCGACAAGAACGACCCATGGGAATACTACTGGGCAGGCTTCAACGGCTCTGACGCTGAATTTATCCTTGATCGTGCAGGCTTCACAAGAGAGTGTCCCGTTATCTCCGCAGACTTTGGAAGCGAGCTTAAAGACAGTCTTGAACGCATTTATCGTCTTAGTGGAAACAGAAGCTCAGACCTTGTGAAAATGACAGGTCAGCTTTACATCACGCTGGGCATTCTTATGGAACGCTCGGGAAGTCAAAGCCGTTCTGGGAGCACCGCAAAGGGATATGTCACAAAGGCGAAAAACTACATTGCACACAACTACACCCTTGGGATAGGGGTCGAGAATGCCACCGATTTCGTTGGCGTGAGCCGTGCCACGCTATATCGAGCTTTCATGGAATACGAGGGGCTTTCTCCTGCACAGTATATAACTGATTTCCGTGTGAACGCCGCCTGCCGTTTGTTGGAAGAAACTGAGCTTCCTGTGTCGGCCGTGGCAAGGTCGGTAGGGTATAATGACAGCCTTTATTTTTCAAGGATATTCCACAAGACAAAGGGTGTGTCACCTACGGAATACAGGGCTGACGCTTTGTGTACAAAAGGTGAAAACAAGGCGTTTTCGGTTGACAAGGGTATATAAATGAGATATAATAAATAGGTATAATCAGCTACGAAAGGGTCTTAAACAATGAATTTCTTTATGGTCGGCTCGTTTTTCATGCTTTTCATGCTAAACGCAGGCTGGACTTCTAATTACGTTATAAAGCTTGTAGGCTTTTTATTTTTCGCAGTGGGAACGGCTGAGGCGGAAGAACGCACTGACGCTTTCGCACATCTTAAAAAGCCTGCTTACACTTCTTCCGCTATGTGCGCTCTTGCGGTGGTATGTCAGCTTCTATTGAAGCTTCTCTCCCCTGCGGCAATGGCGGCGAACGTTATAAGCATTTTGCTGTCGGCGGCAACTGTCTATATGTCACTGAACCTTATGAGAATGTTCCTTGTGGCGCTTGACAGCCACAGAGAGCTTGTGGAAGACGTTTCAAACATTGTAAGGCTTCAGGGCAGTTTCAACAAGCTTGCTCTTATGACGTTTATTTACTTTGGCGGCGACCTGCTCAACAGGCTAATACCAATAGAGTTCGTCACCACCCTTGCAGGCGTTATTGCGGCAATAGCAAAAATACTTGTGTATATTTTCCTGCTCATCATGCTTTACAACTTCAACAAGCTGAGGACAGATTATGAAAAACGCCGTGAAAGAGAAAACAAATAAGGATATTTCAAGAACGTCATGTTCACAAATGGCGTTCTGTTTTGTGTATAAAGGCAACAAAGAATAGGAGAACGAAAAATGCTATCAATAATAATACCAAGCTATAACGAGGAAGGCAACGTTGCAAAATGTGCTTCTGTTGTTCAAAGCTTCTCAGTGAAAACGGTATAGACTATGAGCTTGTTTTTGTAAACGACGGCTCAAAGGCCAGAACATGGGATATAATCTCAAACCTTGCACGCAATGACGAGCATATCGTGGGCGTGAACTTTTCAAGAAATTTCGGCAAGGAGAGCGCAATTTTCGCAGGACTTGAAACTGCAAAGGGTGACGCTTGCGTACTGCTGGACTGTGATTTGCAGTTCCCGCCTGAGGTCATAATCGAGATGTACAACATCTGGAAAAACAATGACGTTGACATTGTTGAGGGCAGAAAAAATTCCCGTGGAAAGGAAAACCCTGTATACAAATTTTTCTCTCTGTGGTTTTACAAAATGATAAACAAGTCAAGCGGCCTCGACATGGAAGCGGCTTCCGATTTCAAGCTTCTTGACAGGGCTGTGGTAGATTCACTGAATGCAATGCCTGAAAGACTGACGTTTTTCAGAGCAATGTCAAGCTGGGTAGGCTACAAGACGGAGCGTGTATATTTTGACGTTGCTGACAGAGAGATAGGCGAATCAAAGTGGTCTGTAAAGGGGCTTTTCAAATTCGCCATAAACAGCATAACCTCTTTTACCTCTGCGCCTTTGCAGATAGTGACAGTATGCGGTGTTATAACCTTCATATTCTCTGTGATATTAGGGCTTCAGACACTCATCAAAAAGATAATAGGTGCTTCGGAAGCAGGCTTTTCAACTGTCATAATCCTACAGCTTCTCACATCGAGTATAATAATGTTAAGTCTTGGAATAATAGGCTTTTATCTCTCAAAGATATACGAGGAGATAAAACAGCGGCCTAGATACATAATCCGTGATATCATAAGAAAAGACGACGAGGAGAAAAAGAATGGAAAAGACTAAGACATCTCCCCTTTCATTTATAAAAAAATGGTGCTATGATAAGCGGCTGTACTTTTTGGTGTTCTTTCTGCCTGTGGCAATAATGTTTTCTGCCTATGCGTTTTTCAAGATACACCCTATCGGCGACAGCTCGGTGCTTGTGCTTGATTTGAACGGTCAGTATGTTTACTACTACGAACAGTTCCGTGACGCTTTCCATGGCAACGGCAGTTTTATCTACAACTGGTCACGAAACCTCAGCGGAGAAATGTTCGGTGTATTTGCATATTATCTTGCAAGCCCTTTTATGCTGATACTTGTGCTGCTGCCGAGAACGATGATGGCGACCTCTATCCTTATTTTACAGCTTGCAAAGATAGGCACGGCGGCTGTGACGTTCATGTTCTTCTTAAAAAAGATATCAGTGCAGAAACCTAAGACTATCTCACTTATCATATTCCCTACCATGTATGCACTTATGTCATACATGGTGGTACAGCTTATGGACCCTATGTGGCTTGACGGACTTATCTATCTGCCGCTTATATGCTGGGGCGTTCACAGGCTCGTTGATGAGGGCAAGCTTGTGCCTTATATAGTGCCGCTGGCGCTTATGTTCATTGCACATTTCTACATCGGCTATATGGTGGGAATTTTCACGTTTTTCTACTTCTGCTGGTACTGCCTTTCAAGAGAGGGCAGGATATTGCCAAAAAAGTTCTTCTCACGCTGTGTGGCTTTCGGTATTGGCACACTTGTTGCGCTTATGTGTGCGGCGTTCGTTCTTATAACCGTTTACAATTCTTTGAAGCTTGGCAAGTTTGAGTTCACTGACCCTGATTTCTCACTTGCAACGCAATTTGATTTCCTTACGTTCATAACAAAGCTTTTCCCAATGTCATATGACACTGTTTACCCTGAGGGTATGCCTATGATATACTGCGGAACGGCTGTATTGATACTTGTTCCGCTGTTCTTTATGAACGACAGGATAACAATGAAAGAAAAGACCTCCACAGGTCTGCTCACTTTCCTGCTTGTTATACTAATGTATATAAAGCCTGCCGACATGGCAATGCACGGCTTTCAAGTGCCGAATTGGCTGCCTTACAGATATTCTTTCATATTCTCATTCCTGATGATAGTAATGGCGTTCAGGGCGTTTGAGAACCTCGAGGGCATAACTGCAAAGAACATCGGCGGAATTTTCTTCGGGCTTATGGTATTCCTATTCTGGTGTGAGCGTGAGAATTACTCTCACTTCCAGCTTTTTGAAACAAAGACAAGTGAAACAGGCGACACCACAAACGTTATACAAGGCATATGGGTATCCATGATAGCTCTGGCAGCATATTTCGCACTTATCTATCTTATCAAGAAATATCCAAAATCAAAGGCTGTTTGTATCGTAATGGTAGGCGTTCTTGCGATTGAGCTTTTTGCAAACAGTGCAGACACTATCGACAAGATAGACACTGACGTTGCATACAGCAAATACACCTCTTATGAACCTTACATGACGCAGACGAGAAACGCTGTGTCAATGATGAAGGAATATGACCCATCGCTTTTCTACCGCATGGAGGCAACTTTCCACAGAACCGTGAACGACCCTATCGGAACAGGCTACAAGGGCATTTCACATTCAAGCTCAACAATGAACGCACCTGCCCTTATGATGCTCCACAAGCTTGGCTATGCCTACGGCGGACACTACACAAAATATGACGGCACAACTTTCATGACCGACGCTCTGTTTGACATAAAATATCTTATGGACAAAACGGGCAACACCTCTTTCGTAGGCACAAGAGTTAAAGTCCCTGAGGAATACAAGCTCACTACAGAATACACCGAGGGCGACGCAACATATAAATTCTACAACAACCCTAACGCTCTTGGTCTTGGCATGGTATCTTCGCCTAGTATTGAGGACGTGTCACTTTCTGAAGATAATCCTTTTGAAAATCAGAACATGGTATTCAACGCCCTCGCAGGCACAACAAAGGAATATTTCACAAAGATACCTGTTATAAACAGCGAAATGGAGAACGTTTCTACATCTCAGCTCACTGACGGACACACGAAATACTTCCCTACAGACACTTCCATTGCAGAATGTCACATTGACTATGTTGTGAAAATGGATAAGGACTCTTATCTTTATATGTATCTTCCAACCAAATATGAGCGTTCCTGCAACGTGTGGATACAGGACGAGGACGATTATATGGACGGCTCTGAGCCTATGGAATATGCAGGTCAGTTCTTTGTGGGCGACAATTATTCCATTATGAATCTCGGCAAATTCTACGAGGGTCAGGAGCTTCGCATACGCATAACGGTGGCAAATGACGATAACGAAGCTTACTGGAAAGACCAGCTTTTCTACACCTTTGATTATGACAGCTTTGCACAGACCTGCGCTGATATGCAGAAAAATGTGCTTGAGGTCACAAGCTTTAAGGACACTTATCTCGAAGGCACTGTTAATGCTGAAAATGACGGCTCTGTACTGTTCACGACCATACCATACGAAAACGGCTGGACTATCACTGTGAACGGCAAAAAGGTGACGGCTGAAAAATCTCTTGACAGCCTTATAACTATCCCTTTGGAGCAGGGTGAAAACAAGATAACAATGAAGTTCTCCCCTGACTATTGGAAAGTATCTCTTATCATAACGGGCTTTGGTGTTGCCCTGCTGGTGCTTATATTCCTGTTTGAATATAAGCGTGGAAAAGTCATGAAAAAGGTGCTTGCAAAAGCTAACTTTACGGCAGAAAGCAGTGAGAAAGCCACAACCCCTGTGATAAATGACACAACTGATACAACGGACGAGCCGCTGAGGATATACCGACCTGACAATGATGATGACGAAAAGCTTCGGCACATAAACGAGATGATGAAAAATATTCTCGGTGAGGACGAGGATAGCGGCAAAAACGATAAATAGCGACGAAAGCTGCGAAAAAAATCTATTGACAAGGCTTTTATAAAATAGTATTATAATAGGGACGGAAATTCTATCCGCCCCTATTTTTTTCGGACAGCGGATAAAGACTTCACAAATGAAAGGACTAATCAAAATGGCAAAAAAGATCTACACCAAGAAGCTTACATATGCAGGAATGTCCCTGTGTCTGCTGAGTTTTTTCGCATTCATTCTCTCGGCAGCAGGCGCACTGGCTGACCCTGTGGGAAAGCTCGTTTACAACAACGTTTTCACAAACAAGATAGACTTTTTGTTCACCCCCGACATTTTCGCTTATGTGAACACCTATGGTCTTTCATGCGCACTCGCCATATTCAGCCTTGTGGCGTTTTTCACATCTGCAAGAGCAAAGGGCAAGAAAAAGCTTGACGGTGCATTCGCAGGCTTTCTTATCCTTTTCCCGCTTGTTGTGATGATAACAAAGGGCATAATGATATACTATGTTACGGTAAAAGGTCACTTCTCAAACGCTATAACAATGGGCTATGACAATGACAAGTTCAGGGTAGCCCTTTCACTTGCTGATGATGTTCTGCCATTTATTGCGGCTTTCCTGCTTTTTATCGGTGGACTTGTTATTGCAGGCAGACTTATGGGCGAAGATTTCTCCGTTGAGATACCTGTTGCCGCAAAGACGCCTGACAATGCCCCTGCGCCTATCCCAATGACTACACCGCAAGAACAGAGTTTTGCTCAGCCTGATATGTCACAGTTCAGAAAGCCCGACAATGCCGAACCTGTTATGTCACAGAGCGTAGTTGAGCCTGAGATGCCACAACAGACAGAGCCTATAGAACCACCTACAGAAACGGCTGAACAGCCTGTCGAGCAGACCGCACCTGAAAAGTGTCCTCACTGTGGCTCAGAGCTGAAGAGCGGAGCCAAATTTTGCAGCGTTTGCGGAAACAAGGTCTAAAAAGCTACACCAATACACTTCCATAAAAAATACGGCATATGCCACTTTTTCGGTGACATATGCCGTGTTTCATTTTTACTGTTCTGATACGCTGGGGCTTGCAAGACCATGCTTTACTCGGTCACGGACCTCCGCTCTCTTTGCGTCGTTAAATCTGTCGAGAGTTCCAACAAGATAGCCTGTTATTCTTCTTATACGCTGAAAAGGCACGTCTGCAAAGTGATAATCAACGTCAACAAAGTCGCCGTCTATTTTTAGGTCGATAGTCTGGATAGTCTTTTCAGGGTAAAGCTTCTGCGCCCTGTCGATATATGAATTTATCTCTGCCTGGGACATCTCCCCGCCTGTTACGTTCACATTTACCATTTTACATTACCTCCATTTTTCTTTGTTATACATATTGTTGCCACAATAAAAGGATACCACAATATCTTGTATTTGTCAATAGTTAATACCTACAAAGCACATGAGTATATTTTGTAGGGTATGCCTGCATGGTCAGCCTTTCATTTCTTCTCTTATGCCTCGCCAATCGGGACAGAACTTGCCCACCAAAGCCCAGAAATCCTTGCTGTGATCCATAAAGACCAAGTGGCAAAGCTCGTGGAGGCAGACGTAATCAATGCACTCTCTGCGGAAAACGATAAGCTTTGAGTTTATGGAAATATGCCTGTTTGAGATACATCTTCCCCAGCTTGCTGTCAGCGGTTTTATTGTGACCTTTTCAGGCACAAGCCCTGTGGAGGCAGACATTTTATGCATACTTTTTGTTATCTCCGCCACTGTGAGATCGTTTATGAACTTAGTGGTCTGCTCTTTTACATAGGTCCGGTCGCTGGTCTTGTTCACGGCAATAAGAAGCTTGCCGTCCTCTATCTTGGGAGAAAAATACTTATCAGCTTGAACAAGGGTCAGGGTAAGCTCGTTCCCCAAAAGTCTGAGCCTTTCGCCATGGCAGAAATCTTTCGGCAGACCCACCGCCGCCTTGTCTTTTTGCTCCTTTATCCAGCCCAGATTGTTATTAATAAAGCTTTCAAGCTGCTGCTTTGAACAGCCGTAAGGCACACGCACCGTCAAAGTGCCGTCACGCATACCCATATTAAGGCGACTTCTTTTGGCAACGTCAAGGATAAAGTCTATGCGCTCTCCGTTTTTATCCTCGATAAAAGTATTATATTTCGGCACTTCAAAGCCCCCATATCCAAAAGCGCGCACATTCTTTTGTGCGGCGCTGTATTTTTTACCACTGTACTGCTATAGAGCTGTCTGTCGTAAGATAATCCTTATAAATATATCCAGTGAGTGGACCGTCTATGTTCATGAAATTTATCTTCACATATCCGTTATCCTCATATTCAAGAACGTTTACCTGAACGCCCGGTGACATACAAACGATATTCTCAGCGTCATTATCAGGCGCCACATGAAGATAAGCATACTCTGTGACATACATTACATCAAGCACGTCTGTCTGGCTAGACTCGTCGCTGGACACATCTGTTACCACACCGCTTTCGTCCACACTGCTGTTATCAGTAACGGACGTATCCGCAGGGGCGGCGCTGTTCACTGGCTCAGCCACAGACTCATTTGTATTTATAGTAGCAGTATTTATACCCTTTGGCACCTCTGAACTATTGCTTGCAAAAAGCCCCTTGGCAAGCAGAAGTATCACGCACAGCACAAATATGCCCACAACTATTATTGCGACAACGCTCGCCGTATTTCCCGAAGCCTTGCGGGAAACGTTATTCTTGTTATTATCCATATATTGCACGGCACAAGCCGTCACATTTCGCCTCCTTTTGCAGGAACACACCTGCACACCTGCAAACAAAGCACAGGTACATAAACATATTATAATATTTTTTATCATCAATGTCAATGACAGTTTAATTACAATATTGTCACATTTCACCCTTCAAACCCTCTTCTTGAGATATTTGCCATATTTACGCTGATGTTTTGACATTATAGCCAAATAGGCGTTTGCTAATTTGATTAAAATACATATTAACAGAATCAGCAAAATGTGATATAATGAGTTTTAAGGGCGTGCCTTGGGAGGCGTTGCCCCTACAGTATAAAAGCAAGGGGGCAGGAAGTTGCATAAAAAAATTATCTGCGGTGCATTGTCTGCTGCAATGTTCCTGACCCTTTTTTCAGCCTGCGGTCGATCTGAAGAAAGCGTGGTCAATACTAAAAACTCCTCGTTTATCGAACAAGAGGAAGTCGTTGACAGCCCTGCAAAGATATTTTTCTCGGCATGGAACGGCAGTGAGATAACCGCTGACACGGCTAAAGAGCATGGTATGCTTTTCATGGACTCTTCGGAAGAAAGCGATATGCGCTGGGCTGAGTTCTGTGATTGCGTAAAAAGCGGCACTGAGGCTGAGATAACAGTATGCACAAGCACGCAGGTGATACATGCTGAAAGCTCTTTGGAGGGGGACAGCGGTGTTCTTACCATAGAATCTGAGGACTTTTCTGAGGGCAGCATGAAGCTTTTCTCAAAAAAACTTTCTGCCGACAGCCTTTACAGCGTTTGTGAAAACGGCTTGACGGTATATTACGCAGGAAGCAACAAGCTTTATCAGACAGAGAATGTAACAAGTGAGCTTACAGACGTTCCTTTTGAGCAAAAGATATACAAGTGCAGCAGTGAAGCCAACATGACATTCCCCTATCAAAAAATGTTTTCAAATTATGATGATTTCAGTGAATATTATTTGAAATACAATGGTGAACTGCAAATTCAGGAAATGAAAAAGGATATGGAAGCTTTTGAAAACGAGGGCGGCTTCAACAACCATGTTATTTTTCTAAAAGGAGAGCTTTCTGGATATGAGCATATCGACTACAAAGCAGTAAGGGCGGTCAAGGACAAGGATTCCCTTTTCATATATGTGGCTAAAGAGATACCCGAGAACAAGGCAGGGGCAACTTCAAAGCGCCAGATAACTGTCACAGTGCCGTCAGAGTATCTTGACGAGATAAGCCCCAAAAACATAAAATGGATAGTTTTCACACAAGAGTGACAAAAGGTGGACAAGGTGGCTTGTCTGCCTTTTTTTATTCTGAAAGTTGACAGATAAAAGCATTAGTATTATAATAAGGTCAACACCTCATAAGGAGATATTTATATGAAGCTTTTTTACCCTGAGATATTTGAAAAATTCGTCTGCACAGGCTCGCAGTGTTCTGACAACTGCTGTATGACCGATTGGGATATCGAGATAGACGAGGACACCTACGGCTTTTACAAAAAGCTTGACAATGATATAGGCAGGAAGTTTGTGAACTCAGTTACAGAAGACGAGGGCGTGAAATATCTTGTCCACTGCGACGGCAAATGCCCTATGCTCAACGAAAAGGGGCTTTGCTCTGTTCAGCTTGCTTACGGTGAGGAAAACATCTCAGACATATGCCGTGAACACCCGAGGTTTTATGAGTGGTTTGGAGATTACAAGGAGGCAGGCGTGGGGCTTGCTTGCGAAGAAGCTGTGAGAATGTATCTTTCTGACGATGAGCCTGTAAGATTTTTTACCAAAGAGATAGATGAAGAGCCTGACGACCTTGAGTTTGATCCCAAGCTTCTTGAAACCATGCTTTTTGCACGGACGGCTTTCATTGACCTGCTTCAAAACAGGGAATATTCTCTCCATGACAGGCTTGTGAACGTTCTTTCAGCGTCAGCGGAGATACAATATGCTCTTGACGAAGAGGATACAGAGGAGATAAAAGCCATTGCCCAGAAGCTTTCCCACCCTGAGATAATTGCAGAGCGTGTGGAGAGCCTGAAAAAGGCTTTGCCTGAAAAGCCTTTGGAAAATGCCGAAAATATGCTTTTGTATCTTGAACGTCTTGACTTTATAGGCGACATTCTCCCACAGCAGATAAAGGACGCAAGCCGCTTTGTGAAAAAGCTTTCCGCACCCTTAAAGGCTCAGACGAGCGGTGAGTATGAAAAGCTTGCGGTGTATTTTGTATACAGATATTTTCTTAAAGCTGTGAGAGATTTCGACCTGCTGTCAAAAATAAAGGCTATGATAGTGTTCGTTTTTGCCGCAGAGGTCATAAACCTCAGTCGTGAGCAGGACGCCCTCGCACGCTTTGAAACCGTCAAGGAGCTTTGCAAGGAGATAGAATATTCAGGTGACAACATGGACAGGATATATGACGACAGCTATCTTTCCGATATTTTCTCTGATATTTCTATGCTTGCACTTCTTGAATGGACGCTTTAGAGAAGAAGGTAACCAAGCGCCAGAAGAAGCTTTATGTCTGCGCCCTGCTTGTATAATATGTAAATAAGCAGACCGATAAGGGCTTTTTCCTCGTCTATCTTTATATCGCCTAAATTCCCCCCAAGCAGACCGCTCAAAAGCGAACTGCTCTGAGGGGCTTTTTGTGGGCTATGAGCATTCTGAGTGCGAGGGGTTTCCTCTGCTTTAGGTGGTGCAGGCTCGCTATTAGGGCTTGCGCCCACAATGCTCCGTGAACGCCTTTGCATTTCTCTCACACGACGAATGGCTTCCTCCTGCATGGTGGTGAAATTATTGTCATCAGAATATGCCAAGCAGATCACCTCCCAGAAGTCCGCTTTCTTTCAGTGCAGGATACACTGCAAAAAGCTTGAATATTTTTATGAGCCTGTCTATTTTCGCCTGATTTTCTTCTTTCAAAAGCGGTCGCAGAGCAAGAAGAAGCTGGATATTTTTATCGGGCTTTGAAGCCGACTGCATAATGCTTTGTATCTTCATAAGCTTTGCGATATCAAGACCCCCTGCCTGTGTCGCTTGCGCAGGCTTGCTTTCCGCAGGCAGAGAAACGCCGCCTAGGCTTTGGAGAAGCTGAGAAAAGTCCATGTTTTTGGGGCTTTGTGGAGCTTCGCTCTGACCGCCCTCTTCTCCCTGTCCGCCGTTATCCGCCGTGAGCATATCCGCAAGCTCCTTTATCTGCTTCATGCTTTCCTCATCATTAAGCACATTCTGTATTTTATTCATCAGATCGTCCAATTATTTCACCGCCTGTTCAAGCTTTTGCCCTGTAAAATACTATTTCCCCTGAAGCTTTTTGAATATCGCCCTTGCCTGCGGTGAGGACAATATTTTCTCGGCAGTTTTCGGATCTGACAAAGCCTTTTGAAGCATCATCGCCTCGTTTTGCGGCATACCCTGAAGTGCTCTGTCATAAACGCCGCTTTCAAGCTGACCTTTCAGCACATCAGGGGTGGTGCCTAGCTTTTTGGAAGCCACTGCAAGAAGTGCCTGCATGGCTTTTGGATCCATAGAATTGAGCTGTTTTTTGCGCTCATAAAAAATTCTCCTTTTTTCTATAGTATTTATAAATATTTATGTTATAATATTGCTTGTTATAACTGGTAAAGGGGTGTAACTATGAGAATAATCGTTTTTTCGGATACTCATGGAAATTATTCTGCAATGCACAAAATATTCAAGAGAAACGGCGACGCCGACCTGTTTATTTTTCTTGGTGACGGCGAACGTGACCTTGACAGCCTGAGAGTGCAGTATCTTGACAAAAAGATAGTAAACGTATCAGGAAATTGCGACTTTGCCTCGCTCACTCCCGAAAACGACATATACATGACCGATGACGGTATAAAGATATTTTTCACCCATGGCCACAAGTGGGGCGTGAAATACTCTACCGACAGACTTTTTTACAAAGCCAAGGAAATAGGCGCACAGATAGCACTTTTCGGACACACACACTGCCGCTACTATGCCTATGAGGAGGGTATCCACATTTTAAACCCCGGCAGTGCAGGTCAGCCGAGAGACGGCAAGCCTGCAAGCTATGCCTATATTGACATTACAAAGGACGGTGGCATATTCTGTAGTCACGTTGACCTATAATATGCTCAGAGCTTAGATCTTGTTAAACAAAAAGCGGACGAACACCTTTCATGTTCGCCCGCATTTTTATGCTAAAAAATTATTCTGATATCTCTTTTCTTACCCTTTCAAGCTCATCAAGGAACATCTGATCCGCATGGCTAAGGCGGTAATTGCTCTGATAGATAAGAACGTCTTTATTGGTCTTTTTGAAGCTATGACAAACTCTCTGCACAAGGCCATAACGCTTCAATATCTCCTTTGGCAGAGGGCTTACCCACATGAATGAGTCCGGACAAGCCGAGAGGATATCGAACTGACTTCCTCTCTCATAGACGTAAATATGCCTGCTGTGATTATTAAGCTCAGCGTTTTTCTTCTGATAAGTCGCTGAGATGTTCGGCACGATATTATCGCCGTGCAATACCTCTATGTATTTATCAAGGACAGTTTCGTTTATCTCTTTTTCTTTAGCAAGCTGGCTGTTTTCGCTTGTGATAAGTACATAATCGAACTCCCACACGTTATGATATTTCAGATTTTTCTCTTCTATCATAGACATGAAAAAGCTCTCATACGCCACGGGATAACGGATTATACCCATGTTATATTCGCATTCCACCACTGCGTTTATGGCTTCCATGGAGTTTGTTTCCCTTATTTTTGCGTCAAGCTCCACATTCGTGCCTAACTTGTTCACAAAGCAAGTGAAAGCGTGTGTTATATAGCTTGCCCTTGGCAAAAGCAGAGAGAAGTTCACTGCGTTTTCACCATTATCCTTATAAAGGCTTTCCATTTTATCCATTTGCACAAGTATAGCCTTTGCATACTGCAAGAACTGTTTGCCCTTTTCTGTGGCAACAACACCCTTTGCACTTCTTTTAAAAATCGGTATGCCAACTTCTCTTTCCATTTCCTTTATGGCTTTTGAAAGGTTAGGCTGACCCATATAAAGTGCTGAAGCTGCTTTTGTGATAGACCCAAGTCTTTCGACCTCTACCATATATCTGAGATGAGTTAAATTCATAGTTTCCCCTTCTTTGTTATCGGTATATAAAATTTTAAGGCTGTCATATAATATTATATATGCTTTCTGTCAATTTCATTATAAAGCTTTGTTAAAAACTTGTCAACCACAAGGAGCGTTTTTTAACATTTATTTAACATAAAGCAAAGTCATTTGCCTCTTGACAATGCCTTTATACTCTGTTATAATCTTATATGTTTAAGGCTTACTTCTGCCGCCAGGTAGAAGTTTTGCGTCGGACCTGCTGTCGTTAGGCTTTAAAAGACAGCGGTGTTCGGCGTTTTTTTGTGGGATAAACGGAGGGTAAAAATGGAGAAAAATTCACATCTTAGGGACTTTGCCAGATACGCTTCTCTGAACGTTCTCGGAATGATTGGTGTATCGTGCTATATCCTTGCGGACACGTTCTTTGTCGCAAAGGGCATGGGTGCAGACGGCGTTACTGCACTGAATATCGCCATTCCAATATACAGCCTTATCCACGGCACCGGACTTATGATCGGCATGGGCGGAGCGACAAAGTTTGCAATATACAAAAGTCAGAAACGTGACGAGGCAGGAAGCAGAGTTTTCTCCTGTGCACTGCTTATGGCTCTGGTGCTTGGAGCGATATACTTTTTGGGCGGAGCGTTTTTTTCAATGCCACTTGCAAAGCTTCTTGGTGCAAAGGGCAGCGTTGTGGGCATGACTAATACCTACCTAAAAGTGCTTATGATGTTCGGACCGTTCTTTTTGCTTAACGACACTTTCAACTGCTTTATAAGAAACGACGGAAGCCCAAAGCTTTCAATGGCGGCAATGCTCACGGGAAGCTTTTCAAACATAATCCTTGACTATGTGTTCATTTTTCCGCTGAATATGGGCATTTTCGGAGCTATCCTTGCAACAGGGCTTTCGCCTGTCATAAGCCTTTGCATACTGAGCATATACAAATTCCGCAAAAAGAACAGCTTCCATATCGTCAGGGCAAGGCACGAAGGGAGAACCTTTGGCGGCATATTGTCCATAGGCGTGCAGTCGCTTATAACTGAGCTTTCATCAGGCATCGTAGTGCTTGCGTTCAATATAATAATACTTGGTCTTGCAGGCAACACAGGCGTTGCAGCTTATGCAGTGATAGCGAATACCTCCATTGTGGCGGTATCCATATTCACCGGTATCGCACAAGGCGGTCAGCCGCTTATCAGTGCAGCTCACGGCATTGGCAACAAAGACCGTCTTAGAGCAGTGCTGAGATATTCTATTATATCACAGCTTGTAATAGCGCTTATGGTTTACCTTGCTATTGCATTTTTCACAACACCTATCGCCGCTATATTCAACAGCGAGCATATTGACTCTCTTCAGCACATGGCAGAGGACGGCATGAAAATATACTTCACCGGATTGTTTTTCTCAGGCTTCAATATAATAATATCTGCATTTTTTGCGGCTTCTGAGAAAATCATACCAGCCCAGACCATCACCATATTAAGGGGCTTTGCTCTTATCGTGCCAATGGCTTTCATTATGTCCAAGGCAGCAGGATTAACTGGCGTATGGCTTGCTTATCCTGTCACGGAATTTATCGTAGCGGCAATATCCATAATATTCTATATAAGAAACAGACACAAGACATAAAACAAAGGGCAAAGTATCAGGCTTTGCCTTTTTATTTTTGCGTATTTGTGCATAAAGCTTGAAAAAAGTTGATTTTTATGCTATCATAAAGAATAGTGATTAATTTTGCGGAGGTCAACTGACAAATGATAAATGCAAGCGGCAACACGCTGATAATAGATATAAGGGACGAGCTTTCTTTTGAGTATGGTCACATTGACGGAGCAGTGAACATCCCTGCCGAAAAGCTTGATAAAAGCGACCTGCCAAAGGACAAAAAGCTTCTTATCTGCTGTAAAAGCGGACTTATAAGCGACACTGAGGCAGAAAAGCTTCGAGAGCTTGGCTATGACGCTGAAAACCTAGAGGGTGGCTACTATGGCTGGCTGAGAGAAAAGCTTTCCAAAGAGGTCGTAGAGGATATCTCACAGGACGCTGAGCGGAGCATACAAAAGAAATTCCGCAAGGAGATATGGAACAGATTCACACAATCTGTGAACGAATATGAGCTTATAAAGCCTAATGACAGGATAGCGGTGTGCATATCGGGCGGCAAGGATTCAATGCTCATGGCAAAGCTCATACAAATGCTTCACCGCCACAGCAAGTTCCCTTTCGAGGTAAAATATCTTGTTATGGATCCGGGCTACAGCCCTGCAAACCGTGAGATAATCGAGCGCAACGCAAAGCGGCTTGGAATACCCATAACAGTGTTTGAGTCTGATATTTTCGACTCTGTATACAATGTGGAGAAAAATCCATGCTATCTGTGCGCACGAATGAGAAGAGGTCATTTATACAGCAAAGCACAGGAGCTTGGCTGTAACAAGATCGCACTTGGACATCACTATGATGATGTTATCGAAACCATACTAATGTCTATGCTTTACGGCGGACAGATACAGACAATGATGCCGAAGCTCAACAGCACGAATTTTGAGGGTATGCAGCTTATAAGACCTCTCTATATGGTAAGAGAGGACGACATAAAAAGGTGGCGTGACTATAATGGGCTGCGTTTTATACAGTGTGCCTGCAAGTTCACCGACACCTGCACCACCTGCGCACCTGACAGCAGGACAGTATCAAAGCGTATGGAGATAAAACAGCTTATCGCAAAGCTAAAGCTTGTTAATCCGCAGGTGGAATATAATATTTTCAAGAGCGTGGAAAACGTTATGCTCAATCAGGTCATTGCATACAAAGATGACGAGGGCAGACACAGCTTTTTGGAGAGATTCAAAGAGGAATAAAAAATCATCGCCGCAGGCGATACCTTAATTCCTCATTCCTCACTCCTCATTCCTCACTTATCTATAAGGTGGCATAATAATGATATTTCTATTTCTTCTGCCCTTTTATCTGGGCGTATCATCATACATGATGTTCCGATTTTTCTACTGGATGAAGCACTGCAACCACAGATTTAACTGGCTGCGTTTCAAAGTGCCTTTTGCAGTGGTCTATCTTTTCATGGCGCTTTCGCCTGTTATAGCTTTTCTGCTTCCAAAATCCGCCGTTGCTATCGTCATAAGGCGAATTTCTACATACTGGATAGGCATTATGCTCTACTCGCTCTTGTATGTGGTGCTTTTTGACCTGCTAAGACTTATCGCAAAGCACACGAAGCTCAAAAACACGTTGCTTTTTTCCCGTGGAAGCGTTATTTCCATAGGTTCGGTGGTTGTGGCTTGTGCGGTGGCGACCTGTCTTTACGGCATTTTCAATGCACGAAACATCAAGGTGAATGAATACAGCGTAACTGTCAACAAGTCATGCGGCAGTGACAAGCATTTAAAAGCTGTGCTTGTGGCTGACCTGCACATGGGTTACGCTATCGGTGTGGACCACATCACCAACATGGTTGAGAAAATAAACCAGCAGGACGCTGACATTGTTATAATAGCAGGAGATATTTTTGACAACAGCTATGACGGCATGGACGATCCGGAAGGGATAAAGGCACAGCTCAAGTCCATAAAAAGCAAATATGGCGTATATGCGGTCTACGGCAATCATGACATTGATGAAAAGATACTAATGGGCTTCACATTCGATTGGGGCGGCAAGCAGCTTAATAGTGAAAAAATGACAAACTTTATAAAAGAGTGTGACATAAAGCTTATCAATGATGAGTCAGTTTTGATAAACGATGAATTTTATCTTGTGGGCAGGCGTGACACTGACAAGCCCGGCACTGAGGACGGCACTCGTGCTGAGATATCGGAGCTTACGAAGGATCTTGACAAGACCAAGCCGATATTCGTGCTTTCCCACGAGCCTGACGAGCTTCAAAAGACCGCTGATGCAGGTGCAGACATAGATTTCTCAGGTCACACACATGACGGGCAGCTTTTCCCAGGCAATCTGACAATAGGTCTTTTCTGGGAAAACCCATGTGGCATGATAAAGAAAGATAATATGTACTCCATTGTCACCTCTGGTGTTGGTGTATACGGCACTTTCATGAGGGTAGGAACTGACGCTGAGATATGCTCTGTAGATATTGATTTTGCAGGTTAAGTTATATAGTAAAAGGTCTGTCACTTGATTTTGGTGACAGACCTTTTTTATGCTAAACAATATCCTTTTCAAACACGGCTTTGATATTCATATCACCATTCACCTTAGCCTTTATCTCCGATTGGGTATTATCGCCCTTTACGCCCTCCCAATGGTCAAAATGCCAGCCTGATTTTGCTTGTGCGTTCAATTTTATCTCACAGCCGTCAAAATATGTGCCGCTATAATCACTTTCTATTTCAACGCCCCCTATCAGAACGCTTCCCTGCTCGTTATCCGCTGATATCTTCACTGTTCTGCGCTCATAATAGTCAAACTCTCTTTCAAGATAGCCAAGCACCTTATCATATCTTCCCTCAATAAAATTCTGCCAACGTATTATCATAGGGTCTGTAGCTTTCGCAAGGTTTGCCCATGTTGGAAAACGGTCGAAATAATTATCAAGCTCGCCGTAATAGATATTCTTATAATATTCGAGATACTCCCCGAACCGCTCCGCAGTAAAGTTCACGCTTCCAAGCTGACACATTGCCGAGGTGAGCTTCAAATCGAATTCTTCGTTATCTATAAGGCTGCAAAGTATTCCGCCAAACTTTGTATAGCTTTGGCTTCTAAGATACGAGAACATATTTGTTTCCAGATCCTTCTCGTTATAATGCGAGCATGACGATTCCGTGTCGAAAAGCACAAAGCGCCATCTGCCATCTGCATAGCTATTGCCCTGCTCTATGGTTCTTGTGCGCCAGCAAGCATAATTGTTCTGCGGCCAATCGTCATTGAAGATATACATTTCCGTGGCGGCATACTCCACAAGGTTATCCATATCTATCATTGCGCAGGCTTTGCGATAATTCTCCTCAATGGACATATCGTTTTCTGTGATAAACTTATACATATCATTGAAAAGCTTTTCGTCCTCAGCCTCACCCTCGCTCAGCTCATCATTTTTATACATGACAACGTTGCTTTTTGCAACATTATATCTATCCGCAAAATATCTGTCGCTGTAATCGGATTGGAGAGTATAAAGACCCCAGTATTCACCGTCTATAAACAGCACGCAGGCTGTTCCCTGCTGAGTTTCAACACCTCTGCCTGACACCATATTTTGTATCATCATGTCCTTGAACTTTGAATAATTGGCGTCATTTCCGCCGTTTCTAAGCACAAAGGTCTTGCATGAGGTGATAGCCTCGCCGTTTACATCTGTAAAGCTATCCCAGAAAACTGTATCAAAAGAGCTTTTGCCGTAATCGTTTCGAGCATAAAGCCTGAACGACTTTTGATAATCCGCCCTAGACCAGCCGCCTTGTATCCTTATGCCGCAATCCTGAGAAATAAGGCTGTTGCCCTCACTGTCGAAATACTCAACATAACATTCCTTTTCCCACTCTCTGCCACGCTGATTATAGTTTGCAGGGATAGAGCCGTTCCAAGGGTGGTCGGGGTTTTCTTCGTCATATTCTTTGTATACGTCCCCAAGACAGTAAATGCCCGTTTTTTCGTTGAAAAGCCCATCAGGATCGGTGGTAATGGATACTATAGGCAAATCGTTATGATCTGCACTTGAAACGTCCACAAAATAGGTGGCAGTAACAGTTTTTCCGCACTTTCCGCTTGTACCCTCTGCGCAGGCTCTAATGACAGTGCCTTTATCAACTGCGCTTTTGTCAGGCAGTTCTATGCTGTCACGATAATCAAGCTGTATTTTCATAGGGTTATAAGCCGAAAGGACATTTTCATCATCTGACCTGTCGTCAATTCTCAGGGCATTTTCATAGACCTTTCTTGTGTCCGACGTGGCAGGGTCAGTGCCGTCGGCGGTATAATACACCGTCTGACTCTCTCCTGCGGTTATCTCAAGGTCAAAAGCCTTTTCATAGCTGCCTGCTGCCTGAGAAAACACAGGCGTATCGCCAATAGTTTTCTCTGCATTCGCCGCAAGAGGTGTAGGCTCTGAAACGTACATTTCACCCTTGGCATTTTTAGAATAGCTCACGCCCTTGTTAAGCTTAGGCAATTTTATGCTCTCGCACTGAAGCGAGTCATATTTCAATATTATCTCCGCTTCGCTGACCTTGCCTATGCTGAAATCAGCGTGAGGAAAATCAGCATTTTCAAAGCCTGCTGACGAGCAGTATACTATTATATAGTCATGGGCTTTAATGACATATCCGCCCAAAGGCTGATCTCCACCGCCATTTTTTGAAAGTGAAAATCCCGTAAGAGAAATATCTTTATTCGTGGGATTATATATCTCTATCCAATCGCTTGGTTCTCCGTTTTTGTCCTGCATAGCTGTTTTCTCAGATGTTTCACTGTTTGAGGGGCATATCTCGCTTATATATATTTTCGGCGGTCTTATTATCACCGCAGCAAGCATTACAACCGCTGCCACCGCCGCAAGACAAAGCCCTATCACGGAAACCCTTTTCAGTCCCAATATGAAACCTCCCGCTCTGCAATATTACAAATATCATTATAGCCTTTTTTCACATTTCTGTCAACCGACTGCAAAACATACAAAATCCATGGGAATTTTCTCTGTGACTTTTACTATTTCTACAATCCTTTTAACTTTTACTTGACAAACTTTTACGGCTGTGCTTTAATAGAGTAGTAGGGTAAAATCCCCGTAAATACGAAAGGAATGGTACATATATGAAGTTAAGAAAAGTTCTGGCGCTTGCCGCTGCTGCGGTAATGGCTGTGGCTGCTCTTGTGTCATGCGGCGTTAAGGAGGACTCCTCAAACGATTCAAAGGCAGGCGGCTCATCAGAAAAGCACTATAAGATAGGCATTGTGCAGATAATGGAGCATACATCTCTCAACACTATCAGAGACGCTGTTATTGACAGACTTGCAGAGCTTGGCTATGTTGACGGCAAAAACTGCACTATCGACGCTCAGCAGGCTAACAATGAGTCAACAACTGTTCAGCAGATACTCGACCAGTTCAAGGCTGACGGTGACGATATCATCATCGCTATCACAACACCATGCGCACAGCTCGCAGCTCCATACTCTGAGGAGATACCTGTAGTATTCTCCGCAGTAACAGACCCTATCGGTGCAGGTCTTTGCGACTCGCTTGAAAGCACAGGGGCAAACATCACAGGCACATCTGACAAGCTCGCTATCACAAAGATACTTGACTTTGCGCTTGAAATGAAGCCTGAAATAAAAACTCTCGGTTATCTTTACAACACAGGCGAGGACAACTCAGTTTCTACCCTTAAAGAAGTAAAGGCTTACTGTGAGGAAAAGGGCATCACTGTTATTGAAGGCGCTGCTTCAAACACATCTGAGGTTCAGGAAGCTGCTCAGAACCTTGCCGCAAAGTGCGACGCTGTATTCTCCCCTAACGACAACACTATCGCAGGCGCTATGGGTACAGTTACAGAAGTTATGAACAAGGCGAAGGTTCCAATGTTCGTTGGCGCTGACTCAATGGTAATGGACGGCGGTCTTGGCACTGTTGGTATCGAGTATTCCGACCTTGGAAAGGAAACTGCAAACATGGCAGCTCAGATACTCAGCGGCGAAAAGAAGGCTTCCGAGATACCAATAAAGGTATTCAACGAGGACCTCAGCACTTATATCAACAAGACAACTGCTGACACGATCGGTATCACTATTCCTGACGATATTGCAAACGGAGAAAAGACAGTTTACTTCGATTAAACTATTGCAAAATCAAATCAAACATAGTATAATAGTAGGGAGCGGGACTTTCGCTCCCTGCTATTTTTTATTGAAAGGAAAATTATATGAAACTGAATAAGAAAACAGTTATCTCGCTTATACCGAAAGCTGTGCTTTTGATCTTACTTCTTGTGATAATAAACACTCAGCTCACGGAAAGCGTTGTTACGGGAACATTTGAAAAAGGTCTTGTTTTTGCTATCCTCGCTTTGGGAATATTCATCTCATTCAGGATACTTGATATCCCTGACCTGTCAGTAGACGGAACTTTCACTCTTGGCGTTGCAGTATCAGTTATGCAGGCTTTCAACGGCGACCCTATCAAGGGAATATTGCTGTCAATAGTGGCAGGAGCTATCGCAGGAAGCGTGACGGGAATACTTATCACAAAACTCAACGTTCAGCCTATACTTGCGGGAATAATCACAATGACGGCTCTTTACTCCATAAACCTGAAAATCATGGACAGACCTAATATTTCGCTTTATAAGAAAGATACTATATTTACAATAGCACAGAAATATTTCGGCGACTATTACAAGCTTGCGGCGGCAGGTATCGTGCTTATTATTGCGGCGGCACTACTTTTCTGGTTTCTTAAAACTCAGGCAGGAATGTCACTTAGAGCCACAGGCGACAACGAATACATGGTAAGGGCTTCTTCAATAAACTCAGACAGAATGAAGATAATGGGCTTTGCCATTGCAAACGCTTTGGTATCCCTTTCAGGCGCAATGTACGCTCAGTATTCCTCGGCAGGCGACTCAAACAGCGGTACAGGTATGCTGGTGGTAGGCCTTGCTTCTATAATTATCGGTGAGATATTCTTCAGCAAGCACTCGATCCTCTGCGGAATACTTGCGGCGATATTCGGTGCGATAGCATACAGATTTGTTCTTGCTTTTGCAATGAATCTCGGTATGGACAGCAACTACACAAAGCTTTTCTCAGCCTGCATAGTTGCCCTTGCTATCTCTCTGCCTGCTATCAAGAAGTATATCACAAAGGCATACAAGCGTGTATGCAGTGACAAATAGGAGGTTTAAAATGCTTAAGCTTGAAAATATAAACATAACCTTCAACAAGAACACTGCCAACGAGCGTAAGGCGCTCCAGCACATAGACCTTGATGTAGCTGACGGAGATTTCGTTACTGTAATAGGTTCAAACGGTGCAGGAAAATCCACACTTATGAACGTTATCAGTGGCAGCTACGAAGCGGACACCGGCAAGATATTCCTTGACGGAAAGAACATCACTCACCTAAAGGAACATCAGCGTGCAAGAACTATAGGCAGGCTTTTCCAGGACCCGCTGAGAGGAACTGCACCTAACATGACCATAGAGGAAAACCTCGGCCTTGCCTACAGTCGTGGAAAGCGTCGTTCGCTGACTATCGGTATCAGGAAAAAGGACGTTTCAGTATTCAGAGAAAGGCTCAAAGAACTTGACCTTGGCCTTGAAGACAGAATGAAAATGCCTGTGGGCTTGCTCTCAGGTGGACAGCGACAGGCGCTCACATTGCTTATGGCGACTATCGTTACACCAAAGCTTCTGCTTCTTGACGAACACACTGCGCACTTGACCCTAAGACCGCTGAAAAGGTAATGAGGATAACTGACAAGATAGTAAAAGAAAACGCACTGACTACTCTTATGATAACACACAACATTTCAAATGCCATTGAATACGGCAACAAGACTATCGTAATGAGCCAAGGCAAACTGCTTCTTACAATCGAGGGCGAGCAGAGAGCAAACATGACGGTGGAAAAGCTTATGAAGCTTTATTCCGACACCGCCGAGGACGAACTTTCAGACAAGATGATACTGCAAGAATAATTAGGCATACAAAAAGCTGCGGAGCGAAAACTCCGCAGCTTTTACTTTTGTTCTTTCACACAATGCTAAACATATTCTATATCTATTCCTGCGATCCTTGCTCTGCCCTTTATGATAAGGGTCTTTTCTTTCTCTTCAAAGGACCCGTTAGGCTGCTCTATTCCGCCGAGAACGCAACCGGCCTCCACTTTTATGCCCCAGTTTTTCGGGATATAAAGCTCCACTCCACCGCAGAGGACGTCAACATTCAGCTCGACTTCGTTTCCTGCCATATCAGCAGAATCGAAATACACCTCCATACCGCTGTAACGGCAGCTTATGTCAACTCTTTTCAGCACCTTTGAGGTTATATACTTTGTACAGCCTGAAAATTTTGCGTCGATACGCACATATTCCCCGTTGTCTGAGGATTTATCCCATGCAGGATTATCGGTAGTGTGGGTGGTCCACTTGCTTTGGGTAAACCTGTAGCGGTAAGGGAAAAAAAATGAAAATCCCACGCTGAGAAGCAGTGCCGCACCCAAAACAGGCCATGGGGTGAACTTCTCGATACCGAGAGTTTCGTCAAAGAGTATCGCCATGATAGCCATAGGGAAGAATATTCCCCAGAAGTTAAGGTGTCTGACGCTTGTTACGATAACAGGAACGAGGAGCAGTGAGATCACAACGCTCCACACGCTTACACTTCCAAGCAGACCTGTGCGGTCAAGGATAAGCGCAACGCCTGCAAGGATAAAGAACAAGCCCCATATAAGATTTTTGTTTTTCATAGAAATCTCCTTTCTCCAAGTCTGAGCTTCAAAAGCTTGTAATAGCTTCGTGAGGCGTAAAGCTGTTTGTGAGTGCCTGCAAAGCTTATAAGGCTTGCAGAGGTTATGTTTCGCTCAACGGAATAGATGTGCTTTACATTCACGATTGCTGATTTTGACACTCTCACGAATTTTCTCGGAAGTATCTCTTCAAGCTCGAAAAGCTTCATTTTCACTTGAAAAACGTCGTCAGAGGTATGTGCGTTAAGATTATGTTCCCCTGTTTCAAAAAACAGTATGGAATCAAGGGGAGGATAGAACTGAACTGTGTCTTTGAAAAAAGCTATCTCCGGATCGCCCTCTGCCGACTCCGCCGCCCTTTTCATTTTAAGCACACGTTCATCGGGCTGGGCGCACCTTATGACTATCTCATCTTCAGACATATTCTCGTCTATCTCTATCCTGACCTTCACGCTTTCACCCCCAGTTTTATCTGACAGCCTTATTATAATCTATTTTTCTTTCCATGTAAACCCCTTTTGGCTGACAGGTACAGATATCTATGTAAGAGGTAAATTTTATGACCCAAAGGGTGATGACCATGCAGCACCCCTCGATTTAGTTTTTTACCAGTAGCTTGCCTCGCTGCCCGTGCCGTTTTGCATATATTTGTATATAAGTTCAAAAAGCTCGCTGTTGTCAACATTGTTTTGTTCCATATAATCCACAACGCCCTGAGCGGTAAGACCGCTTGCATAGTCGCTTTTTCTAAGCACCATTGCAAACTCTGCCGCAGAGCAAGCCTTTGCAAAATTCTGTGACACAGCCTCTGTATAGTCAGAACACATAACAGACTTGTCTATAAGCTTACTTTCGCTCGCCTCCGGGTCTTTATACCTCACTGAAACTGTGAGCATTTCTCCGCTGAGCTCGTTGGTTTCAACCTTGCTCTCGTTATCCTGATATTTCAGCGACTTTTCATTGCCGTTATTTGGCACTATCTCATACAAAACCGTGACCTGCTGACCCGAGCCGATATCGCCTGCGTCCTTTGTATCGTCCTCAAAGTCCTCGTCATTGAGAAGTCTGTTTTCATAGCCCACCAGCCTGTAAGCAGAAACATTTTCAGGATTGAACTCTATCTGCACCTTTGCGTCCTTTGCAACAGTGAAAAGCGTTCCGCTCATTTCTGTTACAAGCACTCTTTCTGCTTCGTCAACGCTGTCGATATAAGCATAGTTTCCGTTGCCGTTATCCGCAAGGGCTTCAAGTCTGTTGTCCTTATAGTTTCCTGAGCCGAAGCCAAGCACTGAGAGATATACCCCTGAGTCACGCTTTTGTGATATAAGGTCGGTAAGCTCTTCTTCACTTGACAGACCAACGTTCAGATCGCCGTCAGTTGCAAGGATAACTCTGTTGTTGCCGCCCTCTATAAAATACTCCTCTGCAAGCTTGTAAGCTGTGGTAATTCCTGCCGCACCTGCTGTCGAGCCGCCTGCTGACAGGCTGTTAAGTGCTGAAACTATCTCCTCGCTGTTGTCGCCACTTTCGCCCTCAAGAACAACGCTGTCGCTGCCTGCATAAGTGACGATAGAAACTCTGTCATCAGCCCCAAGGTTTTCAGCAAGCATTGAGAAAGCCTGCTGAACAAGAGGAAGCTTATCCTCGTCCTCCATTGAGCCGCTCACGTCTATGAGGAAAACAAGGTTTGTAGGAACGTCCTTGACCTTTGCTTCCCTTGCCTGAAGCCCCACAAGCATAAGCTTTGACTCGCTGTTCCAAGGACAATCTGAAAGCTCGGTATTTATAGACACTGCACCCTCCGTAGGCTTTTCATAGTCATACTTGAAATAGTTTATGAATTCCTCTGTTCTCACAGCGTCAGGGTCGACCTCCCAGCCGTCGTTTATCATTCTTCTCACGTTTGTGTAGGAAGCCGTGTCAACGTCTGTGGAAAAGGTGGAAAGCGGTTCGTCTGAAACGAGCTTATAGCCGTTTTCCGTCAGGTGGTTATACTCCTCGGTATTGTAACCCCCTCCTATATTCGCCGTGCCGTCAGTATCTCCGGCTGTAACATTGCTGTATCTGTAGTTTTCCGCAGTTGTTCTTTCATTGTTATAGCTGCCGCTCTTTCTGCTCTCCGAGCCGTCATAACCGCTTCCGCATGAAGCAAGCATTGTCGCCGTCATCATAAGCGACAGAGTCATGGTCAAGTTTCTTTTTATGCTGTTTGAAGTTGTCTTTTTCATAACTGTCATCTCCCGTAAAATAGCGTGGGCGATATGCCCTTGCGTTGTTAGCTACATAGTCCTCCACTTAGCAAGCAGGTCTTGCAGATCGTTTTTCGAGGAATATCTCATTCGGTCATAGAAATAATCGTTCTTGCTTTTCTGCGAGCCTTTGAGAATACCCGAATCATCATCAAGACTTTTCCAGCCGTTTTGAAAAACGATATCCCCGTCAAGAGAAATTTCTATTTGAGGTGCATTTTCAAAGACAATAGAATAAGTGCCGTTTTCTTTTCTCAGCGGTATGAAATATTCTCTGTTTTCCTGCATGATATAAGGGGTAGAGCTTTCAATGGTGATATTTGTTTTGCTTTCTTCTCCTGTCTTTGATACAAGGCTGTTTATTCTCAGGGTGTAATGTGCGCTGTCGCTGCCGAGCCTTGCTGAAAGCACTGTCACATCTGCAAAGAAGTCTGTATCTTCCAGAACGCTGTCCTCTGTGAAATAATCATCGCCCTTTGGAATGTAGCTGTCCTCATAAGCCTTTGTGTCTGTGTGGCTGAAACTGAGCTGTTCGTATGTCTTTTCTTCTCTGTTTTCAAGCCTAGCCTTGTCAGCCGTTTCTACGCTATGCTTTGAAACACTGTCCGACTCTGAGCGGATATCGGCGTAAAGGCTTACGCCGCCGATAATAAGCACGAGCGAGGCTGCTGCCGCTGCAAATTTTCTGTAATTTCTGCGGCTTACTTTTATCTGTGTCTGATCTTTGTCCGTTTTGTTTTCAAGCTGTCCCTCTATCCTGTCCCAGAGCTTTTCCATGTCAGGGGCAGTATCAGAAATATGCTTTTTGTAAAGAAATTTTATGTTCTTAGCCATAGATACTGTCCTCCTTTATGGTCTTTTTTAGTTTGAAAACAGCCTGACGGTATTTCCATGTGACAGTACCCAGCGGCTTCCCCACTGCCCGACTTATCTCACGAAATGTCATATCCATTCCAAGCCTCATGTTCAGGATATCCCTTTCGCCCTCTGAAAGCAGCTTCAAAGCCTCCTCGAAGGTGAGCTTTCCGATCACATCGTCGTCTACCCGCATACTGTCCTGCTGTTCTTTATGCCCTGCTTCTTCATCATCAAGGGTCGGCATTTCGTGCCGCCTTTTTCTGATAAAGTCAAGAGCGAGATTTTTCGCCATTACAGTCAGATATCGCTTATGCCCCGTTCCCTTTCGGTACTGACCTGCGGTGTCCCATAGCTTTAGGAAAAAATCTGATGTGAGGTCCTCAGCGTCCTGAGGACTTTTCACAATGTCAAGCATGATGTTATATATCACCTTGCCGTAGCATTGATAGATCTCCCTAAGCCCGTTTTTGTCATTTTTCAGGATCAGCTCCACCCTGAAATCGAACTCAGTGTCGGTCAAGTCTTTCACACCCCTCGATAACTTATATACGATTCTGCACGGGAGATTTTATGGCAAAATAGTATACAAATTTTATTTTTATTTTTTGTGCATTGATAACAAACTTATGTACAAACACAATTGTGCCGATAAGATATTTTAGCACATTAAAGTGCTCCTGTCAAATAAAAGAACACACCCCCGTCCATATGAACGAGGGTGTGTTCTTCGTGTGAAGATCTATGAGAAATTATTTGGAGAGGTCAATATTTCTTACAGCGTCCCTTACCTTAAGAACAAAGGTCGGAGAAACTGAAAGCTCGTCAATGCCCATTCTCAGGAAGGTTTCTGTGAGAGTAGTGTCAGCCGCAAGCTCACCGCATATACCTATCCATGCGCCGTTCTTGTGGGCATTCTCTGCAGACATTTCAATAAGCCTGAGTATAGCCTCATGGTGAGTGTCGCAGAACTGCTCTATATCAGGGTTCTGTCTGTCACAAGCAAGGGTATACTGAGTGAGGTCATTAGTGCCAACGCTGAAAAAGTCCACAAGCTTTGCAAGCTTATCGCTTATGATAGCCGCCGCAGGGGTCTCTATCATGATGCCAAGCTCAACACTGTCGGAAACTGTTATACCCTGTTCTTTAAGCTCAGCCTTGACTTCACCACACATAGCAAGGGCTTTTTCTACCTCTGAAACGCTTGTTATCATAGGGAACATTATGCCCAGATTGCCGTATACCGAGGCTCTGAAAAGCGCTCTGAGCTGAGTTTTGAATATCTCAGGTCTTGTAAGACAAATTCTTATTGCTCTGTATCCCAAAGCTGGGTTTTCCTCTTTTTTCAGACCGAAATAATCCACCTGCTTGTCAGCACCGATATCGAGCGTTCTTATGATGACCTTTTTCCCTGCCATGCTCTCAAGAACACGCTTATAAGCCTGAAACTGCTGTTCCTCTGTAGGGAAATCTGAGTTTTCAAGATAGAGGAACTCGCTTCTGAAAAGACCTATTCCTCCTGCGTCATTGAGAAGCACAGCACCGATGTTGTCAACGCTTCCGATATTTGCATAAATGTTTATCTTTTTACCGTCCTTTGTGACATTCTCCTTGCCTTTGAGGGTCTGCAAAAGACGCTTTTTCTCCTCGTCTGCTTTCTGCTTTGCGGTAAGCTCAGCGGTGGTCTTTTCATCAGGGTCAACGAATATCTCCCCTGTGAAACCGTCAACGATAGCAAAGTCGCCGTCCTTTATTTCTGACAGGAATTTGCTTCCTACGCCTATTACCGCAGGTATGTTCATATTTCTTGCAAGGATAGCTGTATGTGAATTTGACGAGCCGTGTGCAGTAACGAAGGCAAGCACCTTGTCTTTATCAAGAGATATAGTTTCGCTAGGTGCAAGATCATCGGCACAAACTATCATCTTGTCGTTACCTGCTGAGCCGTCGCTGACATTGCCCGTGAGGTTTGCGATGATCCTGTTGGAAATATCCTTTACATCTGCGGCTCTTGCCTGCATATAAGGATCGTCCATAGAAGCAAACATCTCCGCAAAGTTGTCTGCCGTCACTGCCACTGCATATTCTGCGTTGACCTTCTGGCTGTCGATGATATTCTCTATAGACTCGTTATAATCATCATCTTCAAGCATCATCATGTGTATCTCAAAGATCTGAGCGTTTGTTTCGCCCACCTCCCTGAGTGCCTTGTCATAAATGCTCTGGAGCTGTTCTGTGGCTGCCTGCTTAGCTTTGGCAACTCGCTTCTTTTCTCCCTCGCTGTCTTCTGTGTGAATACGTTTTATAGCGGTATCCTGCTTTTTGAATACTGAGATCTTACCCATTGCTACTGCACCGTAAACGCCTTTTCCTGTATACTTAGTCATAAATATCCGCCCCTTTTCTCATAGATCTTATTATTTTTCACGCTGTTTCCAGCCGATGGGACGCACCTGCGAACACTCCGCAGAAACGTCCCGTCGGCTGGACGGCTTTTACCGCCCAGCTAACAGATAATAATTAGAGTGTTTCCTCAAAAAATGCCTTGAGTGCTTCAGAAGCCTTGTCCTCGTCTGCACCTTCGCAGGTAACAGTAACAGTATCGCCCTGCTTAACGCCAAGGCCCATAAGAGCCATAAGCTTTGTGATGTTCACGCTCTTTCCGCCCTTTTCGATAGTGCAAACGCTCTCGAACTCCTTTGCTTTCTTTGCAAGAAGTCCAGCCGGTCTTGCGTGGATACCAACTTCGTCTGTGATTGTGTAGCTAAATGTTTTCATGATGAATACCTCCAAATAATTATTTTATCTTCAAGATCATATCTCCTGCCGAAACGCTGTTTTGTGCGACAGGTTCAACAGACGCATAATCGTCCGTGTTGCCAATTATGATAGGTGTTGTCACCTTATAGCCTGCGGCTTTTATCTTATCCATATCAAAGCTTATGAGCAGGTCGCCTTTCTTGACCTCCTGACCGTCACTGACATGGGCTTCAAAATACTGTCCGCCAAGCTTTACAGTGTCGATACCGATATGGAGAAGTATCTCCACTCCATCGTCCGATACCATATTTACGGCATGCTTTGTGTCAAAAACGCTGTCTATCTTTCCGTCGCATGGAGCGTAAAGCTTGCCCTCTGACGGCTCAACGGCTGCACCCTCGCCAAGTATCTTTTGTGAGAACACCTCATCCTCAACGTCCTCAAGCTTAACGGCAGTGCCGTTCATGTGAGAGTAAAGCGTTATTGTCTTGCCGTTAGTTTCTGTGTTTTCTGCACCCTCGGTCTGCGGTTTTTCTTCTATTTTATCAGAAGCTTCCTCAGTGCCGATAATGCTGTCAGGGTCATCACTGTATGGCGAATCTATAAAATCCTCAAGATCTGATTTTATAACTGAGACCTTTGGTCCGTAAATGACCTGAATGCCGTTGCCCTTGTGGATAACGCCTGAAGCACCGCTGGCTTTGAGCATATCGTCCATGACCTTTGAGGCGTCATTTACTGTAACTCTAAGTCTTGTGGCGCAGCAGTCAACGTCTGAAAGATTTTCCTTGCCGCCAAGGCCTTTGAGTATCATTGCACTTACAACGTCTGAAGCCCTCTTGTCTGTGCCCTTTGCCTTTGCCGCCTTAGCCTCGTTCACATCGCTTCTGCGATAAAGCTTAGGTTCAACGTCATCAGACTCTCTGCCAGGTGTTTTAAGATTCATCTTTGTTATCATAAAGTAGAACACGAAGTAGTAAATTACTGCATAGATAAGACCCACAACAACTATCCATATCCAATGGGTCTTTGCGTTGCCCTGCAAAATTCCAAAAAGGGTCATGTCTATAAGACCGCCTGAGAACGTCATTCCAACGCCAACGTTAAGAATGTGCATAAGCATATAGGAAAGTCCTGCCAATACGCAGTGAACAGCGTACATAAGAGGTGCAACAAACAGGAATGTGAACTCCAAAGGCTCTGTGATACCTGTTATCATTGAAGTAAGAGCCGCTGACAGAAGCAAGCTTCCTACTATCTTTTTCTTTTCAGGACGAGCAGTTTTATACATTGCAAACGCTGCAGCAGGAAGTCCAAATATCATGAACGGGAATTTTCCAGCCATAAATCTTGTTGCCGATACTGAGAAAACTTCTGTTGACTTTGAAGCAAGCTCTGCAAAGAATATGTTCTGTGCGCCTGCTACCATGTTGCCGTCTATCATCATCGAGCCGCCAAGCTCTGTCTGCCAGAAAGGCATATAGAAAACGTGATGAAGTCCGAATGGGATAAGTGCACGTTCAAGTATTCCGTATATCCATGTGCCTGCATAGCCTGAGTTGAGTACAAGCACGCCAAGCTTTGAGATACCAAGCTGTACGATAGGCCACAGATAGAACATTATGATACCAACGATAAGGTATGTGACAGTTGAAACGATAGGAACAAATCTTGTTCCGCCAAAGAATGAAAGCACCTGCGGAAGTTCTGTTTTATAGAACTTATTGTGAAGTGCGGCAACGCCAAGTCCTACAAGGATACCGCCGAAAACGCCCATTTGCAGCGTGGTGATACCAAGCACTGACGTTGTGGAGTTTTCTGCCATTGCCTCAACGCCGCCCTTTGCGGTGATAAGTGCGCTGATAGTGGTGTTCATTACGATATAGGCGATAGCACCCGAAAGGGCTGCGACTTCTTTTTCCTTCTTTGCCATTCCGATAGCAACGCCCATTGCAAACAGAAGCGCAAGGTTATCAAAAACGGCGCTTCCCGTTTTGCTCATTATGTCGAGGATAGTGTAAAGCACACCGCCCTCATAGATGAATTTGCCAAGATGATAGGTTTCGATAGTTGTGGCGTTGGTGAAAGAGCTGCCTATTCCAAGAAGCAGACCCGCCACCGGCAGCAGTGCGATAGGGAGCATGAAAGAGCGTCCCACACGCTGCAATACGCCGAAAATTTTATCCTTCATAATAATAATATCCTCCATGATCAATTTATCTCAGCTGAATTATCATTATGGTACCGTTAATGATAATACCGCAGCGAATACATTATATAAGCTGTGGCAATAATGCCTATCCGCTTATTTTCTTCAGATGGATCGAAAGAGTTATCATTTCATCTTCCGATATAGTTTTAGCATAATTCTTCAAAATATGATCCTGCATATGCTTTGCACATTTATACTGCTTTTTGAATTTCTTTTTTATGATATCAGCGAACTCCTCGTCCCTGCTGAGAACATTAGGAAGCTCCTGAGATTTGAAGAGCCTTTTCGCAAGATATTTTAAATGCACAAGAAATCTTTCATATGCCACCGAGTTCTTGTTTATCTTCCCTGCCAGACAAGCGTCCGCTATCTCAGCACAGTTGTTCACCATTTTAGTGATATCCTGTATCTGTTCCATTTTTGTGCCGAGCCTTGCGTTTATTATGTGCATTGCGATAAAGCCCGCTTCATCACCCCTCAGTTCAACGCCCAAACGCTGATATATCTCCGCCACGCAATATCTTCCAAGAGCAAGTTCCTTTGGGAAGCAGTCGCTTATGGCGTCCATAAGAGGATTGTCAAATTCAAGTCCCTGCTTTTTTCTTTCAATGGCAAAGGAGATGTGGTCTGAAAGTGTTATTATGAGCGACTCGTTTAGCTTTCCGTCGATATGTGAAGAAATATAGTCCACAAGATCTGCCGTAAGCTTTATATGCTCATATGGTATCTCGGTCAGACACTCGATAAGCCTTTTTCTAAGCTCGGAGTCTGTAACAAAATACATTTTCTGTATTTTATCCTTGTCAGGCTCATCACCATATTTTTTCCCAAAGCCTATCCCCTTGCCTGAGATTATCTGCTCTTTTCCTTTATCGTCTATAACGCTTACGGTGTTATTATTTATCACCTTGATTATTTTCATTAAAAATCCCCCTATAAAATCAAAAAAACCAACCTTAATACGAACCCATACAATATGTCCGTACAAAGTTGGTCATGCCCAGTCTATAAATGAAAGGTAACACTCCAATAAAAGATGTTATGTATCAATTTCACTATAATTATATTAACACACCTACATTTATTTGTCAACAGCGTACATAAAATTTGTTTTTCAAATCTGTTTTTTTAACAAATAAACTCATTTTGTTTTGTATAAAACCTACAATTATCAGCCTGAAAAGCACAAAAAAGCCGTGGAAACACTGCTGTTCCCACGGCTTTCGGTATGTTAAGAGAGTATCTGTATAGCTTTATTACTTTGTCATAAGCTCGCAAACAAGGTTTGCAAACTCAACAGGGTTGTCGATAGACATACCCTCGATAAGCAAAGCCTGATCGTAAAGAAGCTTTGCATAGTCTTTCAGCTTGTCCTTATCGTTAGCATAGAGGTCTTTCAGCTTCTCAAAGATAGGGTGGTTTGGATTTATCTCCAGTGCCTTTTCAGCCTTTACCTTATTGCCGTCATTCTGAGGCATAGCGTTGAGGACTTTCTCCATTTCGATAGTTATGCTGCCGTCTGATGAAAGACAAACAGGGTGAGTTTTAAGCTTCTTTGAAAGACGGACAGTCTTTACCTTGTCAGCGATAGCTTCCTGCATGAAAGTGAACATATCCTTGTTCTCTTCGTCAAGCTTTTTAGCCTCTTCCTTTTCTTCCTCTGTATCAAGGTCAAGGTCAGCGTCGCTTATGGACTTGAACGGCTTGCCGTCATAGTTTATCATCACCTTGATAGCGAACTCGTCAACGTCCTGTGTAAAGTAAAGAACCTCATAGCCCTTATCCTTGATCTTTTCAAGCTGAGGGAGCATTTCGATCCTTTCCTTTGTTTCGCCGCAAGCATAGTAGATCTCTTTCTGATCTTCTTTCATTCTTGAAACATACTCTTTGAGTGTAACGTTCTTGCCGTCAAATGAGGACGGGAACATAAGAAGGTCTTTCAGAGTTTCGTTTGCAGCGCCGTATGACTGATAGATACCGAACTTGAACTGAAGTCCGAATACGCTGTAGAACTTCTCGTACTTCTCACGGTCGTTTTTCAAAAGCTTTGCAAGCTCGTTCTTTATGGACTTTTCAAGGTTCTTTGCGATTATCTTGAGCTGTCTGTCCTGCTGTAAAAGCTCACGGGAGATGTTCAGTGAGAGATCCTCAGAGTCAACAACGCCCTTTACAAAGCTGAACCAGTCAGGAAGCAGGTCTGCACACTTTTCCATTATCATTACACCGCTTGAATAAAGCTGGAGTCCCTTTTCATAGTCCTTTGAGTAATAGTCAAAAGGCGCACGGGCAGGTATATAAAGCAGTGCATCATATGTTGCAACGCCCTCGTTCTTTGAATGGATATGTGCAACAGGCGGCTCATAGTCACCGAACTTCTCCATATAGAAGTTGTTGTAATCCTCGTCCTTTAGCTCGCTCTTGTTCTTCTTCCAGATAGGGGTCATGCTGTTAAGAGTTTCGATAGCCTTGTGTACCTCAGGCTCTTTACCCTCCTCATTATAATGAGTATGCTCGACTTCCATTCTGATAGGGAATCTGATGTAGTCAGAATATTTCTTTACAAGCGACTGTATCTGATACTGATCAAGATATGTTGAATACTTCTCGTCATCAGTATCGTCCTTGAGTTTAAGTGTGATAGTTGTACCGACGCCGTCAGGCTTGTCACACTCTTCTATTGTGTAGCCCTCAACACCGTCAGATGTCCACTTATAAGCCTGATCGCTGCCAAAAGCCTTTGTTACAACGGTAACTTCCTTTGCTACCATAAAAGTAGAATAGAAGCCTACACCGAACTGACCGATGATATCAACATCGTCCCCAAGGTCATTGTCTTTCTTAAAAGCGAACGAGCCTGAGTTTGCGATAGTACCAAGGTTGTTTTCAAGATCCTCCTCGGTCATACCGATGCCGTTATCAGAAACTGTAAGCGTTCTGTTTTCCTTGTCGATAGCGATATTGATAGCGAAGTCGCTCTTTTTCATTCCCACAGAAGTGTCTGTCAGGGACTTAAAATACAGCTTATCAATAGCATCGCTTGCATTTGAGATTATCTCTCTGAGAAAAATCTCCTTATGAGTGTAGATCGAATTGATCATCATATCGAGCAGTCTTTTTGATTCTGCCTTAAATTCTTTTGTCTGCATAAAATCTCGACCTTTCCTTAATAATATTTTACTTTCTTTGAATACTGTTCCATATAATTAGCACTCTATCTATTTGAGTGCTAATTATATTATACAACAAGGTTGATAAAATGCAATAGTTATCACAAAATTTCTCTTATTTATTTACAAATTCATAACATTTCATCACATACCTGACAAAATACCATTTGCAAAAGCACCATGTTGTGTGCTATAATATATAGATAAGACCGAACAAGGGAGGAATAATATTTGACTACCAAAAAGTCTGTTTCTCTGCTGACCCCTGAAAAACAGCAGGAAAAGAAACTTCTTACTATAGACTGCGTGAAAATTTCACTTCTGCTCATTTTATACAACCTGCTAAACAGGATATTCGCAGTGTTATTCTTTTACGTTGCATACACTTATCACTCAGGAAAATTCACTCTTAGCTACTCGGCAGTTCTCAGCTATCTGAAAAAGCAGACCACTTTTATAAGTTCAACTACTTTTTCCATGACGGCAAATTTGTTTATCACTCTTATGAGCGTGCTTGTTTTTGGGATAGTTTTTGCTATACTTTTCCGAAAACGAGGATCAAGCTTCATAAAGCCGAAAAAAGGCACGGCAGTAAAAGGGTTAAAATGGTTTTCAGCCTGCTTTGTGATAAACATTCTGCTGTCACAGCTCACATCTATCCTCACGGGTATACTTGGTCAAAATGGTGTGACAGTTCCCACAAGCGATTTTTCCATTCATCAGCCCTCTGCCATTGCAGTAATAGTGCAGTTCTCATACGTTGTGATAATAGCCCCTATCGTGGAGGAATTTATCTACCGTGGAGCGATCCTCACAGCTCTAAGCCCATACGGAAGGGGTGCGGCGGTGCTTTTCTCGGCACTTGCATTCGGACTTATGCACGGAAATATCCCTCAGGCGGCTTCGGCATTCGGCACGGGACTTGTTTACGCTATTATCGCCGCAAAGTGCGGCTCGATACTGCCAACAGTTATAATACACTGTCTAAACAATCTGCTCGCAAACTTCTCGTCCATATCTGATGCGATAGGACTTGAACACTATGAAACCTTCATGAGCGTTGCTGAGATAGTCATAGGTCTGGTGGGCTTTATGGTTCTTTTCACAAGCCTTAAAAAGCTTATCATTGATGACAGCGAAAACGTGCTTACACCGAAAGAATGTCGCAGATACGTCTTTACAAACCCTGCCACACTGATATATATGCTCTGCCTTATCGTGCCGATAGTAAAGAGCCTTATCCAAGCAAACAGCTGATAAAACAAAACGGGTGACTACCAACACTAAGTTGACAGCCACCCGTTATTTTTATATCCAAAAGTTAATTAGTATGCCTTGCCCCAAAGTACCATATGCTTTGCTGGTTTTCCACAGCATACGCAGGTATCTGCTATCTCTTCCTGCTCGAACGGGATACATCTTGAACCTACTCCTGTGAGTTCCTTTACCTTATCCTCGCAAGCTTCATCGCCGCACCACATTGCCTTAACAAAGCCGTCGCCCTTTTCCTCAAGAGCCTTTGTTATCTCGTCAAGTGTCTTGCAAACATAGGTACGTCTTTCTCTGTTTTCAAGTGCCTTCGCATAAAGACCATCATGAACAGCCTGAAGTCTTTCATTTACTGTTTCAACAAGCTCACCAAGCTTGCAGAATACCTTTTCTCTGTTGTGTCTTGTAACAAGCACACACTGATCGTTCTCAATATCCTTTGGACCAATTTCAAGTCTTACAGGAACGCCCTTCATCTCATACTGTGCAAACTTCCAGCCAGGTGACTGTTCTGAATCGTCGAGCTTAACTCTTATGCCTGCATTTTTAAGTGTGTTGTAAAGCTCGTTAGCCTTGTCAAGAACGCCCTCTTTGTGCTGTGCTATAGGTACGATAACTACCTGAACAGGTGCAACAGCAGGTGGCAGAACAAGTCCGTTATCGTCGCCGTGTGTCATTATAACTGCACCGATAAGCCTTGTCGTAACGCCCCATGATGTCTGGAATGGGTGTGCAAGCTTATTATCTCTTCCGGTATAAGTGATATCGAAAGCCTTTGCAAAGCCATCGCCAAAGTAATGCGAAGTGCCTGCCTGCAAAGCCTTGCCGTCGTGCATAAGAGCCTCGATAGCGTATGTTGCTTCTGCACCTGCGAACTTGTCGCTCTCTGTCTTTCTGCCCTTTACGACCGGCATAGCAAGCTGCTGCTCACAAAAATCAGCGTATACGTTGAGCATTCTCTCTGTCTCCTCGATAGCCTCCTCAGGTGTCTCGTGGATAGTATGACCCTCCTGCCACAGGAACTCTCTTGAACGAAGAAATGGTCTTGTTGTTTTTTCCCAACGTACAACAGATACCCACTGATTGTAAAGCTTAGGAAGATCTCTGTAGGAATGAACTATATTAGCATAATGCTCGCAGAAAAGCGTTTCAGACGTTGGTCTTACGCAAAGTCTGTCTTCAAGCTTTTCACTTCCGCCGTATGTTACCCAAGCTACCTCAGGTGCAAAGCCCTCAACGTGGTCTTTCTCCTTCTGAAGCAGGCTCTCAGGGATAAACATAGGCATACAAACATTTTCATGACCAAGCTCCTTGAACTTTGTGTCAAGTATATGTTGGATATTCTCCCATATTGCGTAGCCGTAAGGTCTTATTACCATACAGCCTTTTACGCTTGTGTATGAAACAAGCTCAGCCTTCATACATATATCAGTATACCACTTTGCGAAATCCTCGTCCATGGAGGTTATCGCATCAACCATTTTCTTATCCTTAGCCATTTATAAAACCTCTTTCTTATATCATTCAGGCATTGTCATTATTCTTGTTGCCGTCGTCTTTTTTAACAGCTTCACTTCTGACATTCTTCTTTTTCTTTTTAAAATTAAGAGCATAGATATCCTCGTTATATATCTTATAGTTGGGATCCCAGCCGTCAATATGGGACTTATCAAATATGCCCTGTACCTTATAGTTCTCAGGATCATTCCCTGTATTCTCACCGTCCACCCTTTCGGGATCGTCCTTTTCGGCAAGCTCAGGGTGACGTTTTTCAATAAATCGTGCTATTTTCGGAGTGATAAGGCAGGCAATGACGATAAAGGTCATTATTATGACACAGCCTGCTGCCAGCTTCAACAGCAATAGCAGTAATTCTTTATTCAGACAAGTCACCTCTTTTCGCAAATATAAAGTTATTATAGCACAATTATCATCCAAATTCAAGAGGTGAAATATGAATTTACCGCCATTTCTGACCTTTAGCACGAAAAAAGGCGGAACAAAGTCCGCCTTAAAGCATTTTCTTTCGTTTGAAAAAGATTATACACACTATCACTACTATTATACTAAGAGCTATAACACCCGGATACCCCTCTTTGAGTTCGGGCATATTCTGAAAGTTCATGCCATACCAGCCCGTGATAAGGTCAAAGGGAAAAATATAGTGGATATGACCGTAAGAAACTCCATATTCTTGTTCTGCTGAGCATTGACATGGGACTGATAAGCGTCTCGCACCTGCGTTGCATATTCAAGAAGATGTACGGTTCTGCCCATGAGCCTGTCGGCACGGTCTGAGATAGTGCCGAAATATTTTTTCTGCTTTTTCTCAAAGAAGCCGTTCTCATCCTCTTCAAGCTCTCTGCCCAGATCCATTATTTCATCATAGTAGCTTCTCAAAATAAGAAGCTCTTTTCTGATAGGCGTTATGGTTTCAAGAAAATCTTCCGTCTTGCCATCGTTTACGTTTTCCTCAAGCTCCATAAGCTTTTGCTCATGTTCCGCAAGGAGCTCGGTGTCACGGAGCATAAATTCGCTGAAAAAATTGTAGATAAAATGCTCCCTGCTCTCTCCCTGATTATGCCTGCTTCTCTGTATGCGTTGGACTAGCCTGAGCGAGAACTCCTCATCATCTATTATCACCATGTTTTTGTTGTCGATAAAAAACTGTATCCTGTGTCGGCTTCCCCTTATGTCAAGAAGCTTGGGGATAGAAAGCGTGCCTGCCAGACAGAAAGGCTGTGATTCTATCTTACAGAACACAACGTCACGCAGGGATATCACGCCCTCGTAGGTTATGTTCGCCGTTCTGAGGGTTTCCTCTGCGTGAGCAGAGTCGGTAATAAACACAGCCGAGCAAGTTTGTTCGCTTAGCTGTGCCGGTGTTATTTCTTCAAGTGAACCCTTCAGGGCAAATATTGTCATTTATCCTCGACCTCCGCCTTTGAAGCTCTTTCATAGGCAAGGTCATAGAAAAGTTCCTGAGAATTAAGTGGCTCTTTGCCGTCTGAAACAAGGGTATATTCCCCGTCAGAATCAAGCTCTCTTGCCTGACAATTATCTGCAAGCATTTTGTCGAACATCATGCTTATCTGAGCCTTGATATCCTCGTCAAGAATAGGTGCAGCGACCTCAACACGTCTGAGGGTGTTTCTTGTCATAAAGTCTGCGGAAGCAATATATATCTTTCTTTCCTCGCCCTTGCCAAACATATAGATACGGGAATGTTCAAGAAAACGTCCTACAATGCTTATTATCCTGATGTTGTCGGTTTCGCCCTCAACGCCTGGGATAAGACAGCATATGCCTCTTACCACAAGGTCTATCTTAACGCCTGCTCTTGAAGCTTCGATAAATCTGTCGATTATCTTCTTATCAGTGAGAGAATTTATCTTCACGCCAATATAGCCCTCTCCCCCTGATTGTGCTATGGCTATCTGCTCGTCTATCATATCAAGCACCTTGTTTTGCAGACAATTCGGTGCAACAAGAAGCTTGTCAACGCTCTTTACAGTATCGTCAGAAGCAAGAGCATTGAACACGTCTATAGCGTCCTTTGCGATGTCCTTATCGCAGGTCATAACAGACAGGTCGGTATAAAGTCTTGAAGTTTTCTCGTTGTAGTTTCCGGTGCCTATCTGAGTATAATACTCGGTCTTTGTGCCTGAACGCTTTGTGATAAGGCAAAGCTTTGAATGTACCTTATAGCCCTCCAGACCATAGATAACAGTACAGCCAGCCTTTTCAAGCCGGCGTGACCACTCGATATTATTTTCCTCATCAAATCTCGCCTTAAGCTCCACCAATACAAGAACGTCCTTGCCGTTCTCTGCGGCTTCACAAAGTGCTTCGACCACCTCACTGTGCTTTGCCACACGATACAATGTCATTTTTATAGACACAACATTTTTATCGTCAGCCGCCTCACGGAGCATATTGATAAAAGGCTTTATGCTATCAAAAGGATAAGAAAGCAGTCTGTCTTTCTTTTTTATCTGCGGCAGGATCGGCTTGTTATCGTCAAAGGCAGTAAACCTCTGCGGAACTCTCTTTTTATAAAAAAGCTCGGCTTTCTGTCTGAGTATATCCTGTATCTGGAACAGGAATGACAGATCCAGAGGAGTGCTGTTTCTGAAAACAGATTTTTTATTCACTTCAAGCTGTTTGCAAAGCAGGTCAACTATGCCGCTGTCAAGCTGCCTTGAAAGCTCCAGTCTGACAGGTGCAAGACGCTTTCTTTTCTTGATAAGGTCAGCCATGAACTCACGGTAATCAAGATCTTCGTCGTAAAGTGCGTCAGCGTCGATATCAGCATTTCTAGTTACTCTGATAAGGGACTTCGACTTGACAGTGTAGCCCTTGAAAATTTTAGGTACATAGTGGAGGATAAGCTCTTCAGAAAGCATATACTTGCCTGTTGAACCGACCTTTATAAGGCGTGGGAAGACCTCGCTTCCGCAGGAGATAACACCCAGCTTCTCCTTGGAATTTTTGCTTTCAAGGACAACTGCGGCATAGATATCCTTATTTTTCAAAAACGGGAAAGGCTGTCTTTTGCCCACCACCATAGGCGACAGGAGCGGAGCTATCTGATTGATAAAATACTGTTCCAACTGAGAGTTTTCCTCCGCTGTAAGCTTGGAAAAATCAACAAGAGCAACACCCTGCCCGGCTATTTTCTTCATAAGGTCAGCGTAGATCTTATTTTTACGCTCGTTAAGCTCACCCACTCTGGCGATAACAGCTTTGAGCTGTTCCTTAGCGGTCATATTTGTTTTATTTTCCCTGCTGTCAGGGTCTACCTCCATCTGGTCAGTAAGCGAGCCTACACGAACCATAAAGAACTCGTCCAGATTGCTCTGATAGATAGAAGCAAAAGAAAGTCTTTCGCAAAGAGGCACGCACTCTCGCTCTGCTTCCTCAAGGACTCTTTCATTAAATTTCAGCCATGACAGCTCTCTATTCATAAACACGTTTTTCATTATGTTATTCTCCTTGGAATTTGATATTATAATTTTATGTACATCTATACTATTTCATCTATTATAACACAAAATAATAAATTGTTAAAGAGTTTCAGGAAAAATTCATGTAAAATATTCTTCTTTTATGCAGTATTGACCACATCGTCACAATTAAATTATGCAAAATGATAGATTTTCGTAAATTTGCAGGCAAAAATACTGTACAAAAAAGCAAAAATCAAAAATATCAATATTTTTTATGCAAAAAAGGTTGACAACGGGGCACAAATAGTGTATAATAATCAAGTCGCTATGAGAAACGCATATGGCGGTATAGCTCAGTTGGCTAGAGCACTTGGTTCATACCCAGGGTGTCACCGGTTCAAATCCAGTTACCGCTACCACATTTCTCATAGCGAAAAATCGGCCCGTTGGTCAAGAGGTTAAGACGCCGCCCTTTCACGGCGGAATCATGGGTTCAATTCCCGTACGGGTCACCAAAGCTTAAAGCTCGGAGATAGCACATTGTGCTGTTTCCGAGCTTTTGTTATCTGAAAATTCATACCTTCCATGTTCTGCCCTACTTTTCCCCGCACACCTCACTCTTGAGTTTTTTCGCCGCCTTGAAATACTCATGCATTTTCACGTCCGCAGGGTCTATCTGCAATGCAAAGGATATCCTGCCCAGCAGCGAATTTATGTACTTCTCAGGCGTAATGTCAGCACCTTTGAAAAACAGGCTTTGGGAAACTCCGTATTTCTCACAGTAATATATTCCCTGACGTATCTCCCGACGCTGCTTCGACGAGATCTGCGCCTTTTCGTTGACTACTATTCCCGTCACCTGCTGACGTTGCGATGCGCCGATAAGCGTCGTTTTTTTCATGTTTAGCTTAAACCCCATTTTCCGCAACGCCCTGCTCACAAGTTGCGTTATCTCTTTGGCGTTAAGCTCAGCTTTTCCACCTGAAAATGTCATATCATCACAGTATCTTGTGTAATTTATGCCACGCTCTCCACACCACTTGCCTATTCTCTCATCAAATCTTTTCATCACCAAATTCGATATCTGCGGAGATGTTGGCGCACCCTGTGGCAGTATGCTGTTATGAGTGCATATATTTGTCAGCAGCGTTGTAGCAGGCTTAGAAAATCCAAGCTCGCACATGGCCCCATAGACCTTGCCAAAATCAATGCTGTCAAAAAAGCCTGAAACATCGAGTTTAAGCACTATCTGTTGACCAATATGCGGCTCTGCATTTTTCAAAAGCGAAGAGTTTTTGCAATATGCAGTAGCATACTCAGATACGGACAGCGTGTAAAGATACCTTTCAAGTATCCTTCTTTGAACGAGCTTGAGATATTCGTTCGGCACTTTTAACACCCTGTTTTTATGCCCTCTGCCACGATGTATTATCACCTTGCGGTAATTTGAATAACACTTTCTCTGATTTCGTTTATGATAGCGTATTCGGTTGTTGCTAAGCATATAAAGCTTTTTTAACGGAACATCAAGCTCCTCTGAGATCCTTATGATATCATTATCAATATCATTCATTTTGTCACCTCAAAAAAATAATAACAAGCGTCAGCACAAGATTCAAATGCTTTGGAGCCGAATTTTATTTAATGGAATTAAATCCGATTCGGTGAAAAAGCTTTTGATAAAGCTACTATTCCCTGAAACTTCCACAGCGACTCGCTGTAGTTATGCGTTTTGCAATATCGCTGCTGACGCTTGTCATATTTTATCAAACCATGTTATGTACTCATGATAAAAGCACCTTGTTTATTTTATGAGATAATTATATCACGCGAAATGCACAACAATTGGTACATCTCGCAGAGTACAACTAAAAAAATGGCTGTATATAAACACTCTGATATCATTTTACCAATTTATGCACGACACGTCAATGGGTTATCCTGACATTTTGCGCCAAACGCCAATATTTTATATGAATACACAAAAAAACCACACGAAGATAGGGAAAAAAAGCCGAGCCTTGCTTTTATCACCTATCAATTCCCCCACCTCTCGAGCTTTTTTCTTTTTATCACTATCCCCACCGGACTATCCGTTTTTTCGTCAAAGTATTCCTCGCAGACCCACCAATGATACTCTTGCCTTGGCAAGGTCGCCCACGTCATATAGCAAAAGCTCCACTGGCGAAGCAATTCCTTCTTCTTGCCGTTTTTCAGACTTTCAGGTAAATAGTCCTCCATAAGCTTCACTATCGTATCATAGCTTATAAATCTCATCTTGTTCTTTCTTTTTATTATAGACAGCCTGTGGGCAAGATAAAAATGCAAAACAACTTTCCATATGCTGCATTTGTATTCTGGGTCAAGTATTGACTCTTTTTTCATTCTCCTGATGATCTTAATACGTTCATCGGGATCATTCAAAAGGTCGCACAGCGCTGAGATATTAGAACAATCGAAACCGTCCTGCCCACTGTCCATCTTGAAATATCTCCGCCCGTCTAGTTTGTATAAAGGCACTCGTGCTATCTGCCCCTCCTGTGTTTCCACTGCATATGTCCACAACCTCGGGCAGGATCTTATCTCATAGACTTCTCTGCCGCTGGGATCCTCGCCCCTTTGCACGTTGATAAAACGCTCCCCAATGCCGTCACTTACTTTCTGCGGAACATTTTCAGTGCTGGCTATAAAGATCCTCAGCCTTTGGAGCTTTTCCACGCTTTCTCTTAGCTTGTCTTTAAGTGCATTTCGTGAAAATCTAATGTCCTCGTTTCCGCTGAGAAGTTCCCATATGGTGTTGAGATAAAAATCCTTTCTGTTATTGTTCCATATAGTGCAAACAGCGTCAAACACACACATATCAAAGTATGTCAGCGGTGCTTTTTCATAAGCCGTGCAGTCTTGATACCATAAGGTACAACAGATATCATTTCTGCGCTGACCTTTCACAAAAGCTACTCTGTAGTTATAGTCCTCTTGATCGTTTCTTTTGCCTGACAGCCCGTCATAAAGCCCTTGTATCTCTTTCTCTCCCAAAAGCCTGTTTATTTTCTTGTCTATATATGATACCGCACGCTCGTCCTCTTTTATCTCTGAAAGGTCATCATTTTCCCTTTTATATTTTCTTATGAGCTTATCCGTTTCCCATTTGTCAAAACCAAGCCGGATATCATACTTATTGCCTTGTGTGTAACCTAATACCTGCAAAAAATCCTTGTCGGTGCTGTCCTTATTACTGCTTATAATGCCGTCAAAAATATCCTTATCTATCTTATAAGCCACAGTGATAACAAGATCAAATCTCTGTCTGCCCTTAGAAGCACCTCCCCTGTTCACGTCTGTGTAAAAATACACATATCTCAAAGAATATTCTTCCCTCTGGCTTTTCAGATCGTCCATAAGTATCTTCTGTGCATGATATCTTATTTCAAATTCCTTTTTCCCCGACAATGTTGCAGGTCTTACATATATAAACGCACTGTCATTAAAAACGTGCCTTGCAAGCATGAAATCCCCTTCAAGCTCTTTTTTCCATTCCATTGACCTGTCGTAAAAGCGACAGCCCTCTATATTGCCGACCTCAGCTTCAAGAAAGACCCTTTCTGCTATGACATTTCCTTTATTGCAAACTGTCCCATTTTCATCAGGCTTATAAAACCAATTGAAATTGCGTATCTCGTTGGCAAGAAGAGTATTATTTATATAAAGCTCGTTTATCTGACCGATAACACGCCTAAGGTCCTTGTTTACTTCATCGGCAGAGGTTATCTTTGAGGTCTGTTTTTTCGGCTTGACCTGTTGGAGCAGTAATTTTTTCTTTGGAACTTCTGCCCTCATGATACTGTTTCGTATATATTCGTTTATGATATTTTCCAGCTCTGTGCCATTGAAGTATTCGTCAATAACAGTTTGATCGCATGGTATGAGTGCCATTTTATCATAGCATTTTTGCATTTTGTTGCCAAGACACTCTACCGCCTGTTCTTTTGTTACAGGCTGATGCTCCAGATTTTCCATAACATACCGCTTCATCATGTCAAAGGAATATCTTCTTGACAGTTTAAAAGCGCCCTTTGTGCGGTCATCAAGTCTTGATATAACAGACGATTCCAAGAACACGTTATTTACAGTATACACATACCTTCTCTTCGTTTCAATTCTCACCAAACGTCTTTTCTTGATTTCATTTTGGTCTTGAGCTGTATCGTTTTCCTTTTTCTCCTCCTGGTTCTCTGTTTCTTCTTTTTCATTGCCTTTTTCTATTTTCGAGTTATCTTCATTTTTATACAGCATTATTACGTTGTTATTTCTATCATCAGCAGACCGCCCTGCTCTGCCGATCTCCTGATAATATGTTTCAATGCTTTCAGGGACAGCATAATGTATAACAAGGTCAACGTCGCTGTTATCTATACCCATTCCAAACGCCATTGTTGCAACGATAATGTTATAACCCAGCTCCTTGTTTGCATATTTATATTCCGCACCGAGCCTTTCACTGTGATACATTTTGCCGTGATAGCTTATACTGCCCTTTGACAGCTTCCCGCCCTTTTTCGCAAGATTTTTTGAAATACGCTTACTTATATATTCGACCTGTTTTACAGTATTGCAGTATACGATGCACTTTTTGAAACTTATATTATTAAGAAGAACCAAAAGATAATAAAGCTTTGGCAGGTCTTTATCATTATCCAAATTGCTCTTATCGCAGTTTAGGATAAAAACATTCAGGTCGTCACGCTTCACCGACAGCGAGCTTTCTCCCATCTCAACAGACCTATCAGTACAAATACCGAACTCCTTTGTTTTTTTCATATCAAGCAAAACTTTGAGCTGCTCTGCATTTGCAGGAGTCAGCGATGCAGAAAAAATGCCCATAGGTATCTCCTGATATTTTTTCAAGCGAGCTATGGTACTGCATATCTGAAAATAGCTTTCTCTGAAATTGAAGCCCCACTCTGATAAGCAGTGTGCCTCGTCAAATATTATCATGCTTATTTTCAGCTTGCCAGAAGCGACGGCTTCAATAAGCTCCTGCCTGTATACTGGCTTGTTGAGCATTTCAGGGGAAAGATACAAAAGCTTACATTCTGTGTTATCATCGTTGTTATTTTTGACCAGCTTGCTTACAGACAGGTCAAATTCTGCCTTAGGCATTTTATCAGACAGAAAGCCTGCACACTCAGGGTGAGCCTCCGCATACTTTTTATTGAACTCCGTCACAGCTTCAGTGCAGTATTTTTTATTGAAGTTATCCACCTGATCATTGCAAAGTGCCTGCAATGGAGAGATCACGATAGTCACGCCCTGAGATATGATAGCAGGAGCTTGAAAGCAAAGTGACTTACCTCCGCCGGTTCTCAGCCTTACAACAGTATCATGCCCCTTGAGCAGTGACTCTATTATGCTTTTCTGCTCGTTCCTATAATCCTTGAAATATGTAGTAAGACTTTTCTCCAAGTCAGCAATGTATCTTGTTCTGACATCAAGCTCTGCCTTTTTGAAACGCATTTTTCATCCCCCTATATCAACGTATTTACGGCTTTTCCTATATTATACTGCACATTTTCAAAAAAATCAATATCCGCACATCAAATATTTTTAAAACGCCTTTAAATCGGCTATTTCGCAGAGCTTATCATCAAAATATTTATCCTAAGTATTTTATTAAAACTTGCTTAGCATAATATTATTCTATCCCTTGTACTCTTATAATTCGTCTTTGTATGCACGAATCAAACGAATTATTATTCTTTTCTAAGCGGCTGAGCCGCTTCAATTCAACTTTAATTTCCAAATTACAGGAACGCTTTATGGAGCAGCAGGCTGCTCCTGTATATTTATTGATAGGTACTCCAACCTATCGTCATGTCCAATTTCTTTGATCCATTCCTTTTTCTAAAGTCATATCTGTGTACGCAGGTATGACTTCTTTTTTCTGTCACATATCCGTTCCTATTTCACACTGTGTGACCATATTATAGGAACGCTTTATGGAGCAGCTCCGCTGCTCCTATGGGTATATTGGTAAGAATGGTGATTACCACATATAGTTTTTTTCTCCTATCTTTTTTGATAAAGTCATATCTGTGCACACAGATATGACTTTACTTTTTATTCTCTTCAAACGTTCCTTTCACACACACTGTGGGGACTGGTTATAGGAACGAGGTGGGGAGCAGCATGGCTGCTCCGGTGGATATAATGGTAGACAGCTAATAAGTCTGCTACTAAATATTTTTCATCTCCTGTACTTATGTACTACGTCAATGTCAAGAAAAGGGACGTTCTCTCTTCAAACGTCCCTGAGTATTGACGCTAATGCTATGCAGGCAGGGTCGAGTGGCAAAGCCACTCCTACTTGTATAATGAAAGGAAATAACACTTTACAAATCCATCACATACCAAAGAAAGGAACGATAACAATGAGATCAGATCTAAACAGAATAATCGAAAGTTCAAGAGGTATCGAACGCATAAATCTTGACGATCACCTGCTAAGTGAAAGAAAGATATTCCTTGAGGGGGATATCGGCTCTGAAAACTGCACTGACATCATCAAGGCTCTTATGCTAATGGACGGTCAGGCAGATAAGGAGATAACACTGTATATAAACTCTCCCGGCGGTGATTGCGAAAGCGGTCTTGCACTGTATGACGCTATAAGAATGACACGCTCAAAGGTCAGAGCCGTATGCGTGGGACTTTGCGCTTCAATGGGAGCTGTCATATACCTTGCGGCAGACCGGCGTGAGATACTTCCGCACTCCTGCATAATGATACATGACCCCAGCTTCGGCAAGGCAGATTTCAGCGGTCAGAAATCAAAAGAAATAGAAGAACATCTTGCAGGTCTGAACAAAATGCGTGAAACTCTCGCTTCCATAATAGCAGAGCGCACAGGCAGAACTCTTGAAGAAATTTACGAGGTCACACAGTATGACTCTTTTTACACAGCGAATGAAGCTGTTGACTTCGGTCTTGCACACAAAATCATCAACACATTAATTTAAAGGAGCAAAACAATGAGTAAACAAAGAACAACAGGCGGCAGACCTACTTACACTGCACCAAGAGAAAGATACGGTAAAAGAACTCTCGCCAAGGGCGTTGAACTCTTGGAGGACACAAAGGTCACAGGGCTTAATAACAACGTCCTTGTTATAGGCAATTCAGGCTGCGGCAAAACAGGCTCTTACATCTGCTCTGTGCTAAAAAACATCAAATCATCAGTCATATTGCAGGACGTCAAGGGTCTGCTCTATGATATGTTCGCAGGCGAACTGAGGGCTAAAGGCTATAACATTATAAAACTCGATTTTACAGAGCCTGAGAAAAGTCAGGGCTATAACCCATTGGCTGCGGTAAAAAGAAACAAAGACGGCAGTATATACGAGCCTGACGTTAAAGCTATCGCCGACGCAATATCTCCTGTGAACAGTGGCTGTAAAGAGCCATATTGGGATATGAGTGCCGCCTCAATGATAGAGTTCGCGATAGCATACGCTCTTGAGGCCCTGCCAAAAGAGTATCACAACATGACATCAGTGTTGGAGCTTTTCCACACATATATCCAAAACAACGGCGACGCTTATTTCGTCAAATGGATAAAAGACAATCCCAACACATTGTCTACAAGGCTGTTTTCAGAAACACAGGCGACCAGACCCTCCGACAGAACATTCGCTTCCACCGCAGGAATAGCCGCTTCACATCTCAACTGCTTCAACATGAAAGAGCTGAGATATATCTTTAACAACAAGATATCCGTAGATCTTGCGGATATCGGGAGAAGAAAGACCGCAGTATTCATAAAGACAAGTGACACAGAGCATAATCTCGACAATCTTGTGAGCTTGTTCTATACCCAGACCTTGCAGGCACTGTGCAGAGAAGCTGATAACAGCCCTAAAGGCAGGCTTCCAGTGCCTGTGCATATGATACTTGACGACTTTGGTGCTACAAGCGCATATATCAGTAACTTCGACAAGAACATCTCCACCATAAGGTCAAGAGATATCTACGCATCACTGATAATACAGAGCCTGTCACAGCTTGCCACCATGTATGACGCAAACGCCGCCAAGACTATCATAAACAACTGCGACACACTGCTTTTCATGGGCTGCAACGACCCTGACACTGCAAGAATGATAGCGGACAGAGCGTCAAAGACCATGGACAACATACTCTGTATGCCAAGAGACAAGGTCTATGTGATATTCTCAGGCAGACAGGCTATGCTTGCAGACAAGATAGCACCATACAGTATGCTTCAAAAAGATCATCAGATAAGTATTTAAAAAACGAAAAGGAGCAAAAACAATGATACTAAATATAGATCAATTCTCTGACCTGCACTTTATAAAACAAGCCGTCGGAGATCTAATGGCACTTCCGCTGGAGAAGCTGACCTCTTACAGCACCCCAGCAGGCAAAAAGAAAGGCATTGACATTATCGCAGAGCAGATAGAGAAATATTTCCATATCAATATCCGTGACTGCAAGGATATGACCCTTGGCGAGCTTGTGGCTCTTATGGACGAGCTTGACACATATGCGCAGATAATAAGCGCCGATACCGACAGCGAGGACGAGATAAGATGCTATTCGGCATATGTGAGAAAAATGCTCGTCTTAAACCGACAGCTCCCGGAAGTGCAGATATATAACGCCATAAACGTCAAAGAATACTTAGGCTATCTGAACACACTCTGCATGGGCTCAAACACCAGATACCCTGCCAATGACAGATTTCTGTTGTCCAAACTTCAGATACAGCTTGAAAAAGTGCTGAAACAAGACCCTAACATGAGCTTAGGCAGTGCATTTGATATCCTTGACAGGAAAGCCTGCGCATTCTGGATACCATGGTGCAATTTTATTGACAACTACACCGAACAGATACGCTACGCTTATGACATGAGGTGGTGGCTCATAGCCTCAGCTTCTGACATCATCTTGTCATACCCCTATAATGCGGCGGATATAATAGAGCGCTACAAGGGCGACCTGCCGCTTATCAAAGACTCCATTTTCGCAGAGTAGAGTACCATATCATCGCAGGACATAGAAAAAGGACATTAACATATAACCAACGATCATTAATTTTCTTTACCTTGATTTTTTCAATCACCTGATTCTATGCTATGCAAAATGATCTGCTCTCTGTTCTGAGGGTGCAAATAGGACAATTGACATGGCTCACTGCTGTTGGGCATAGCCATGTCAGCATTGTTCTTTACAAACGTTCATCGCCTTACACTGGTGTGAACGCCCCCAGCGGCGTTGCCGCTGCAATTTACACAATGGTAGGCAATAGCCTGCTAAATAAAATTATTTCACAGAAAGAAAGTCATTATTATGACTAAAACACTGAATTTAAAAGACATCATCGAGGAGTACGAGAACATGACTCTCGAAAACGCCATTACTGTGATAATGGGCACACCGCTGTCTAAGCTTCTTAACCTGACAAAGGAGGGCAAGGACATCGTACCACAGCTCAAAGGCTATAAGATATATGCCCTCCAGCTCTCTGATATCGTGGCAGATTCAGGTCTTATGGGCGACCTTGAAAACAAGGTCAAAATGCTCATAAACTATATGAGCGACCAGGCCGAGAAGCGAATTTTGTTTATCGACGAAATACATATGCTTTTTCAGGAAAAGGCATATCGGATCGTCGCTCAGATCTTGAAGCCTGCTCTGAGCCGTGGGAAAATAAAGCTCATAGGAGCGACAACGACCCAGGAAGCAAATCTCATCGACAGCGACCCTGCCTTTTGCAGGCGTATGACAAAGATAATAGTTGACGAATCAGACCATGAGCAGACAGTGGAGATCCTTCTCACGCATGGCAAAAACATACAGACCAAACCAAAACTAACGCTCCGCCACAAAATACTAATGACCGCACCTTTCACGGGCGCGGTCATTTTTTTATTCTGACAATTTTACTCTTATTAAACAGATATAAAGAAAAGAAAGATAAAAAAGCTCGAATTATGTTATTAGGATATGTCACACCCACAGAATATCACGCTAAACAGCCGATATCAAAATGTGATTTTTGCATTTGATGTGCGGGAATTGGATTTTTTCTATATGATCTTACCGTCAGACACTTCGATAACACGACTGCATTGTTCTGCAACTTTTGGATCGTGAGTAACGATAACGACTGTTTTTCCCTCTTTGTTAAGGCGTTTGAAAAGCTCCATTATCTCGGCCGAGGTCTTTGTGTCCAGCGCTCCTGTAGGCTCGTCCGCAAGTATCATGGCAGGCTCGTTGACAATTGCTCTGGCTATAGCAACACGCTGCTTCTGTCCTCCCGAAAGCTTGTTGCAAGGCTTCTTAGAAAGATCCCCCATACCAACAGCTTTTAATGCTTCAAGAGCTTTTTCTTTTTTATTCTTTATCTTTTTCTTTGCAAAATCCAATGGAATCAATACGTTTTCAAGGGCAGAAAAATCCTCAACAAGTGCAAAGTCCTGCATTACAATGCCTATCTTTTCATTCCTTATCTTTGCATACTGCCCCTCCGATGAATTTTTTACCAAAGTGCCGTCAATTGTGTACTCACCGCTCTGATAGCTGTCTATACAGGCAAGGATATGCAAAAGTGTGGATTTTCCTGCGCCTGATTTTCCAATTATCGCTACCATTTCACCGTCTGATATCTCGCATGATACCCCATGCAAAGCCTCATATTCATTGGCTTTCTTTGGATTATATATCTTTATTATTTTATCAAGCTTTATCATTATAATGCCTCTCTTATTCATTTATCATCAAGATCTCATTTGGTGTATTTCGTCTCATTATAACGCCCGGTATCAAAAGTGAGATCAGAATGTTCAAGATAACGATACATACACAGCCGATCAAGTGCAGCCAACCAAAACTTATAACTGTATTTCCCATAAATTTGCTCATAGTAAGAACATTTGAAATACACACTGCAATGGCGGCTGCCATAACTGCGGTCATAAGATCACACACAAGATCTATCTTGATATATGCGTTCCACTTTGCTCCGCAGAGATAATAGATGCCATAATCTCCAAGTCTCTTTTTTATGTTCACTGCCGAAGCCGAAACTGAGCTTACAATAACAAGAACTATCACGCATATAAGCATTGGAACAAGCTTGATAAGCTGACCATTAATATAGACAAGCGAATTTTCTCTGAAATCCTCAAAATCAAAAACCCTGCCATAATCCCTCAGATATAATTCAATCTCCTTAAAACGCTCATTGCTTACATTATCCTTTAACGTTACTATTTGATTGCCACAAGGATATATTTTACAGTTTATATCTTTAAGACAGTCTGTCGGAACTATCAGCATCATGTTGCCATGCTTATTGACATTAGCATAAAGATCTCTGAAATCAGGCTTTTCTTTTATACTATCCTCAGTGCCTAAATATGCAGATGAAAACCCCAGCAACTGTGAGCCGTCAGCTATTACACCGACAATTTTCACCTTGTTCTTAACATACTCATACTTATAAGGATCAGCATAGTCAAAATCCTCATCATCAGGGGACATCTCCCCTACTTTCTCTTTGTGCATAATGGTAACTATGTCACCCGTTTTGTAGTTGCTGTTTTCAGTCACAACAGCAGGTATCAAATCTCCGTTAGCCGACGCATTAGACAGCCATTTTCCCGAACTCATCTGCGGCGTAAATGACTTTATCATATCTTCAGATAAAGCATTAACGCTCATTCTATCGTCACCAAGTCCATTAGATAGATCTTTTGATGACGGAGAATAATACAAGCTTGTATCATATCCGCTTGTCACCGACTCCACATCATCAATATTTTTAAGCTCACCGTCAAGAGGAGCAGTATCATATATATTACATATATATAGTCCCTTGCCATCAGGAAAGTATTTCTTTACAGGAGTATACATCTCTATTCTTGAAAGAACAGAAGAAACAGCCGCCGACATTATAATAAATGCAATGGCGAGCTGAACAGCGATAAAAATATTGCTGTAGATATTTCTTGCAAATTCTTTTAAACCATATTTTATCATATTATTTTCCCCTCTCTTTCATCATTTTCACAGGGGATCTTTTATTTGTAAACAATATCACAATGTTAAGGAACAAATAAATAGAAATAATATATATTCCAAATATGGTCATATATACCCTGAAATTATATGCGACCTTGATATACTCAAAAAACAAAGTAAGCTTAGGAAGCAGCGCATAATTGAATACCAATGCAAATATCACATATATCGTCACTGATATCATACCTATCTCGGCTATATACATCCGTCTTATTTTATTTGACGTGCAGCCACACAGCATGAATATAGCAGTCTGTTTAGCACGGGATCTTATTATGTATCTGAAAAGCATTGCAAGATTTATTGCAGAAGCTATCGCAACGGCTACGGACATAAATATAACGGAATTGTAGAATTTTATTTCAGCCATATCGATCGTGTCTATCGGAGGAAAATTAACATTACACGTTAGAACTTCGCTGAAAGCTTTTTTCAGCTTAAAAAAGCTTTCTGTATCTAGAGCATTGTCATCAAGAAAACTTATGCTTGAAATAGTGCAGTTATCACCCAACGTTTTAAATGGCACCTGAAATTCCTCTTGTACAGTATTACCGAATATGCCTATGACCTTATAGCTTTTGCCAAGCAGTTCAACATTCTTGCCAATCATATCGTCTTTTGCGCCGCTAGGCAGCACGACCAAATTTTCGTCTGAAGCATATTCTTCCTTAGTAAAATATCTGCCTTTGCGTATACTCATGTTGTCGACATACGATTCGTATAAACTATAATCATTCAGCTCCTTATCATATTGAATGCGCACCGCAGACAGAAGATACGGTTGACCGCCGTCAAAACACTCATCAATTTTAAGCTCGTCTTGATCAAACATTAAACTAAAATACATACCCGGCATTGACGCTTTAGAATTATCATCAAGCTTGTCAAGCACCTCCCGAAGCTGAACAGGAGTTATAGAATCTGTTCCAAAATAAGACAAGATCCTGCCATCACTGTCTTCCTGAGTATCTATTATATCGCCAAATGAAAAAGTATAGTTAAATACATACTTCTTTTGCTTTTCAAAATCCTTGCTTGCTTTAAAATTCTGAAATGCACCATGTGAAAACAATATTATAAGCACATCAGTAACGGCGCAAACAATAAATAGAATAAAGATAAGCACATTCTTTACGGCAAAATTTTTCAGGTTAATAAAAACGTATTTCATTTAGTCCTCTTAATATTACTTATTTTGATTTATACGATAATAAACATCGTCTATAGTATACTGATTATCCTTATCTGTTCTAACTTCTACACTATGGATATAATAAGCATATGACTGACCATATACCTCTTTGGTTGCTGACGTAGTTGCTAATGCAGTAGTAACAGCCATAGTGCTTACAATAACCAATGCAACAATTCCCGTAACAATTTTCTTAATAATCATACTTATTTCCTTTCTCGTCATGACATTCACATATTTAAGTGTAAATGTCTGATTTAATCGCCAAACACAACTATGGTTTCTTTACTGTCGAACTTGTTGATTCAAGATATTCATACTTGCTTCCGCTATATGAATATACATGTACTTCACAACGATATTTGCTTCCACTTGTACCCTTATAAGTATCAGAAACAAAAAGAGTAGAACTATTCACCGTCTTGGTAACACAATCAACATTGCTCCAGGACCCATTACTATACACCTGGAGATACGCATATGCACTAATTTTTGTGCAACTACTTTTTCCACGTACTTGGCAACTGTAATAAACATTACCTGATGAATTAATCGCAACCTTCGCAGTAATGAGATCAGTGTATAAGTTACAAACTGTGATATCATTACTATCAAACATGGTATCCGCTGCGGAGCATGGCAATACTGTCATTACAGAAATCACCACTGCAATAAGCAAAGTCATTATTTTCTTCAAAAATTTCACCTCCTTTTTTTATCTGCTCACATAATATATAACGTATGGAGTAGTGCAAAAATGTACACATTTCTTGAACTATTTTGAAAGTTTGTGCAATTTTACCGAATTAGCCATACGAATTATGTCACTTTCGCTCGCATTTCCAACGATTGAGTATGAAAAAGATTTATCTGTCCAAACAAGAATAATATCATTTTCAGTTATTGAAATATATCCGTCATATTTACCTATTTTTATTTGCCTTGCACCTAAATCATCAATATCTATATTCATTCCAGCCGATATATCATTTTGAGTGAATTGAATTTGCTCCGTGCCGTTTGTATAAGTCACAATGTGTGTAAAATCGTCTATATAATCTTCTGACAATACATAACCGCTAGGAATGAAGTCAGGAGTCATAACATTGTTGGCAACAGACAAACTATTATCTTCAATATCACCATCTGCAAATCTTACACTAGAATGAGATGCCCCTTGTGTCACAAATATTCCAACAAACCATTCACGCAGCTGCGGTACGGCGGCAACTGTCACAGAGCCGACCGCAAGCACCGCAGCTATTATCGCCGCAGCAAATCTTAGAGTGATCTTTATATGTCTGTGACCGCTTTTTCTGTTAGTTTTTATCAGCACGCCAATTCTCTGCTCATATTTTTCCGAAAAATCATGTGGGATTTTCTCAACAGCCAAATAATCCTTATAGTCTTCATCAATTATGCCTGTTTTTATTGCCCGTCTTAACTTATCATTCAAAACGATCACCACCGATCAAATCTAAAATTTGTCTTTTGGCTTTGTTCAGATAATTAAATACCGTTCTCTTAGAAATGCCCATGATCTGTGCGATCTCATCAGCAGTCAGATCATAATAGACCTTATATGCTATCACAGACTTTAGTTTATCATCCAGCTTTCTTACCGCATCTATAAGCAGATCTAAGTCAATATCATCATAAAAATCCTCACTCGGCTCATCTTCCACCTTAAGATCAAATATAGACGATGTTGGATTTTGATTTTCCTTATTGTAGATCGCATAACAGGCGTTTCTAATAGTTCTAATAAGATATGCGTCCATATCGTGCAAAGAATAATTGTGAATTTTTTAAAACATTTTGCGATGCTGAAAAAAGCATTTGCACAAGCCTCTTCTGCCAGCGCAGAATTATTCAAGATCTTGTATGCAAAAGCATAGGCTATCTGACGATTTCTGCAATAAAAATCTTCAAAAGACGTCTGATCCTTATCGTTGTCTATCAAGGTCATACATACAGCTAACATTTGATTCCCCCTGAGTTACTTATGTTACTAAGTATAACACATATTGACATACTTTTCAAGATACCAACAAATAAACTTATAACCCGAAATTATAATACATTTTGCAATTTATACTTGTATAAAACTAACATGATTGAGCCATTCAATTTAGTTAAAGCTACAAAAATTCAAATATAAATCAACAATATGATGCACGAAACGACTACTTTCGCTATTATTTATAGTGTAAGACTAAAATAAATAGGAGGTTTTTATGGTAAACATAAATTCAGAAGTAATCGTTGAACGTATACAGAAAGACGGAGTAAACACTATAATCATAGCAGCGGTCATAGCTATACTAAGCTGGATATTTAATATGTATCACAAAAGTGCAAACAAGTATCGTGACCAAAAAGACCAACAATTTCGTGAAGCAAGAGCTACATTTGAATCGGCTTTAAAGCAGATCAACAAAGATGATACTGATTTTAATGAATTTTATGATTTATTAAAATACACTAAAACGACTGACGAATACTATCAGTTAGATCAGTTAATTAATGATAAAAATGAGGTTGAAATAAAGAAATACATAACTGGTAGAATATTTGAATTAAATGACAA
>NZ_QTYG01000060.1:0-13412 GCF_003462045.1 Ruminococcus sp. AM31-15AC
TATATTCCTTGCATTTATAAATAATGTAGTGTATAATAAAGTAATAGTTAAGGTAATTGAGAAAGGAAAATATATGAAAGTACAAACTAATAAGAAATACACCACAATTGCATTTTATGCAGTTATCGTTATTGCTATAAATGTGCTTTTGGTAGTGGCTGTATTTAAATTTAATACGATCTTAAAGCTTATTTCCACACTTGTTTCTGCACTTACGCCTGTTATAGTTGGTCTTGTGATCGCATTTCTTATAAATCCTATAATGGTGAATTTTGAAAAGCTGTTCAGAAATAAAGTGGTAAAAAATCCAGCTAAGAAAAAGCTTACCAGAGCCTGCTCAGTAACTGTAGCGTCACTTGTTTTTCTGGGGATAGTTGTTGGACTTACTTATGTTGTTGTTCCAGAACTTATAAATTCCATAATTGATATTTTTAACAATGCATCTAACATCGTTGTTAAAGTGCAGGGTTGGATAAATAAGCTGTTTAAAAACTATCCTGATATCGAAACAATGGCTACGGAGAAGCTCAAAGCTTTTTCAACTGATTTGGGAACCGTTATCGAGAAGATACAGCCGATGTTTGAAAATATTCTTTCGGGTGCATGGGGCGTTATCACTGTTCTTAAAAACTTTGTATTTGGATTTATCGTTTCTATCTATATGCTTTGCAGCAAGGAAAAGCTTCTTGCTCAGGCTAAGAAGATAATCATTGCAAACACAAAAAAGTCTACATGTGAGAAGATCATGAGAGTTTGCACTGAAACAAATAAAGTTTTTGCAGGCTTTTTGAGCGGAAAGATCATTGACTCGGCAATAATCGGAGTTCTTTGCTTTATAGGTCTGACTATCATGAATATGCCTTACAACATCATGATAAGTGTTCTTGTGGGTGTAACTAATATTATCCCATTTTTTGGACCGATAATCGGTGCGATACCATCAACTGCACTTATGCTTTTTATTGATCCTAAAAAAGCCATTATACTTCTCATTTTCATAGTTATTCTACAGCAGTTTGACGGCAATATCCTTGGTCCTAAGATACTTGGTGATTCTACTGGGCTTCCGGGTTTTTGGGTGCTGGTATCACTGTTCTTCTTTGGAAATTTGTTCGGGTTCATAGGTATGGTCATTGCAGTTCCGACTTTTGCATTGCTTTATACTTTTACACGAGAGAGCGTTGTTCAGCGGTTAAGAAAGAAGAAGCTCCCTGTAGATACCGACTATTATATGGAGGATGTTGAGCATTTGTATAAGAAAAATGAAAAGCGTATTCCGCTTACGCCTGAACAGCTTGACGCCATGGTCATTCCAAGTGCTGATGAGGTAAATGAGGTCAACAGAGAGGATGATCCAGAAATAGTTGACGATCACAACGAAAATAAAGATCAGTAAACGCAAAAGAGCGGCCTGTTCACAATTCATAGTGAGCAGACTGCTTATTTTATTTCATGTATTTTTTCTGTATTTTTGCAATATGTATCACAGAGTATATTACTATAAGTGCAATAAGTATTGTTAATGTGACCTTGAAAACAGACGACTCAAAGTATGACTTAGCTATTTTAACCTTCGCTTTGACTTGAGAACGTTCTACTTTAGTTGTGGAAACGAGATCTATAGTTGCAAGCACCTCACCTTTGTAGACAAGTTCCATTTTACCAAGCACATCGCCAACTTCAACAGGTGCAACAACGTTGTCATAAACGGTTATTTTCTTTTCCACATCATTTACTGATATATCTACAGGCCACAGCCTTGTAAAACCATTTGCAGGTTTTAGATTTGCATAATCTATGCCGTCACCGTAGCTTACCTTTACATCACGGACTTCGCTGTTTTTGTCCACAAAATCCGTTGCTACAAGACTTGAAAATGCCCATTTGTAAAGGCTGATGTGATCAAGGAGGTTGTAGTAAACATTATCTCCACCATATATGGAATCAGGATCTTCCTCGCTCTTCTTCACATCTTCTTCAAGCTTTTCCATTGGTGCACCCATTGTCACAATAAGATATGTGGTGCCTTCATATTCCGCATATGAAGCTAAACATCTTCCAGCGGAATCAAGGGTGCCTGTTTTTATGCCTTTAGCATAGGAGTAGTAATAATCGGTCATTGAGTCAAGCATAAGGTTTGTATTATAAATATCTGTACCATCTGAGTGATAAGAGGTGGATGCCATATGATAGCTTGGCAGACAGACAATATCACGAAATACCTGATATTTGCTTATGGCATATTCACAAAGAGTTGCCATATCCTTGCAGGACGAATAATTTTGCTGCGCCCACAGACCATGTGCGTTTGAAAAGTGTGTATTTTCCATGCCGAGTTTTTCAGCTTTTTCATTCATAAGGTCTGTAAATTCTGTTATGGAATCGGACACATTCAAAGCGATTATATTCGCTGCTTCACATGAGGATGGGATAAGCAGTGCCGCCAGGAGATCATAACAGCTTACTTCTTCGCCTGGTTGTATATCAGCTGTTGAAGCACCAGTATCATATAGTTCATCAAATGCTTCCGAGCCTGCTGAATAGTATGTATCTTTTAGTTTTTGTTCATCACCTTTGAATTTGTCCAGAAGCACCACAGCAGTCATTATTTTTGTTAGGGAAGCAGGCACACGCTCGTCCTCACCGTTTATGTCAACGATAGCTTCACCGCTGTCAAGATTGACCATATAGACCGCTTCAGAGTAAAGCTTCAACGGTATCGCTTTTCCGTCATCGTCATAGCCTGATGTAGGTGTAAAATTGAATGCGTCTGCACACATCGCAGGCACAAGCAGCATTATTGCCAGCGTCATGGATAATATCCTGCTGATTTTTCGTTTTAGTTTCATTGACAGCTTCCTTTCGCACTGTATGTAAAGAGCCTTGCTCATTCAGTTTTCTCATAAAGTATATTAGCACCCTGTTTGCCCACACGTTTCACTCTTTCAAGATATGTGAGTATATTAAGCGTTACCTGTGCATATTCACGAGATATCTTTGCATTAAGGGCAAAGTCTTTAGAAGTGAACTTTTTTGGCAGGTCCTCCGGGAGGAATATATCAAAGTCGGCAGGGCAGTCAAGGTGTATCTCGTCAATAAGTCCCTTTGGTATCCTGTCATGGCGTGAAGATCCACGCTTTTTGTTCTTTGACCAGCCGTTAAGCAATCTTATCTCCTCGGTTTCAAGCATACAAAGGCACAAATGAAATCTGGGGTTATCAAGGGTGTATTTTATTTTGTACAGTTCGGGCATGACTTCATAGATAGTGTATTTTCTCGGCGATTTGTGCTTTTCTGACAACTCTCCTGTTTCAGTATCTATCCAACGGACATATTTGACCGCAGGGATAGGGTAGACCACTGTCACGTCGCAGTAGTCAAGAAAGGCTTCAAGTTTTTTCAGCAGTTTGTTGAACTGTATTGTTTGTATCTCGATAACACCGTTCTCTCCTACGATATCAGCCACATATCCGCCAATGCGTATCTCCTGATTTTCACCATATGGCTCAAAATAGTTTTTCAAAACAGCATGAAGCGTTTTCTCGCCTAGAGTTCCGATGCCGTTGCGTTCACGGCTTTTGCCTATGATTTTATCGCAAGCATCTTGAAATTTCTGCCTGTCCGTAAGATCACCTCAGCTTTTATTATATCAGATATTCACTCTCACGTCAATCACAAAAACGCATAAAAAGAGCCTGAGATCTGCTCAGGCTCTTTAATCATACCATGATCCATCAGGTTATGCTGTCCGCAGTTATCTTGTCCCACTGGTCGCAATACTTGACTTCCATTTTGTCCATTCTTTCGTTGTAAAGCTTTGAGATAGCAGGTGTATCATATGAATAGATCATATCGTCTATGTTCTGTTCTACATAATCCATATCAACCGGCAAACGCTTGATTATGAAATATCCATATGTGTCATTCTCTGTAAGTTCAGTGGAAATGCCGTTTTCTTTCAGTTTGAAAGCGTCTTTTACAAGCTCCTCAGGATATCCCGTTGTGTCCTTGTTGAAATAATATCCTGTTGAAGGATCTTCAAGTCCGAGATCCCAGCCGTACTCTTCAATAAGCTTATCAAAGTCTTCTCCGTCCTGAGCCTTTTTCAGAACTTCTTCTGCAAGCTTCTTAGCCTTTTCCTTAGCTTTCTTTACACCGTCATCATCAAGCTTCGCATAAGCTGACTGCTTTGCGCTCGCTTTGTCTGAAAGTGACATACTGTCATAACTGTCAGCGGTACTGTCGTCCAGATCTACCTGTGCATAGAAAGGGATCATAACGTGAATCTCACGGCAATACTCGCTTGTATCCTTGACTATTTTTTTAAAGTCCTCTTTTTTAGTTGCATACTTACCGTCATTCTTAAAAAGAGTATCGTTTACTTTAGTATAGATAGTAGCTGTTTCAAGCATTTTTCTGTAAAGATCCTCTGTGAGGTAAGCTGACTTAAGGTCATTAAGATAAGCTTCATCAGAATCATATTTCGCTTTTGCATTAGCTATCTGCCCATCAATTGTCTTGTTGTCATCGTCTGTAAGTTCAATTCCGTTTTCTTCTGCAAGCTCAGGTGCAACAAGTTCCTGCTTAAGTGCAGTGATAACGTCTTCCATAAGAAGCTCAAAACCACCGTCAGTTGACTTGATAGTGTCAAGAGTGGCTCCATAAGTAGAAGTGTACTTGCTTATAGTATAATAATAGTAGTATCTGAAAGTATCAAAATCAATATCCTTGCCGTCAATGGTGCAAACGATAAAGTTTTTAGTATCAATGGTCTTGCCATCAATTGTAAGGGACGGCTCAGGTGTTTGTTTTTCAGCTGTGCTGTCAACAGCTGAAACAGAAGAATCCACTGTGGAAGATACGGTTGATGAGCTGTCGTTATTTTTGCTGCATGAAGTAAAGCTGCAAATAGCTATTGTGAGAGCTGCTGTAACAGCGGCTAATTTCTTTATCATAATAATTGTCCTTTCCTTTGAGAGAAAATCCTCTGCATAACATAAATTTAATTATATCTTATTATTGTGATGATACTGTGTGATAATTCTTAAACTTTCTGTGAATGAAATATATATTATCCAGCGTGATATAGTTGACAATCTAAGCCTGGGAGAGTATAATATAAATGACTTTAATACGAAAAGAGGTATCCCATATGGATTTTGGCAAATATATTGCTCACAGAGGTCTTCACTCAGAATTTGTTCCTGAAAATTCTCTTACCGCATTCAGGCTTGCGGTTGAAAAATGTCTTTCTATCGAGCTTGATGTACGTCTAACAAAGGATTGCCGCATTGTGGTTTTCCATGACAATGACCTTATGAGAATGTGCGGCATTGAGGGCAAGGTGTTTGATTACACATATGAACAGCTTTCTGCCTTTAAACTTAAAAACAGTGATGAAAAGATACCACTGCTGTCAGAGGTGCTGAAAACTGTTGACGGCAAAGTGCCACTTCTTATTGAGCTTAAAGGCGGTGCGCCATTTGGAGAGCTTGAAAGCCGAGTTGACCATATGATGAAGAAATATAAAGGCGAATTTGCAGTACAGAGCTTTAACCCATTCTCAGTGATGTGGTTTAGGTTTCATTCACCAAAAGTCACAAGGGGTCAGCTTATCTCAAAATACAGAAAGAATATAGACCTTGAATATATCGAAAGGTTCATTTGTGCTCAGCCGTTTATCTGGAGAATTATTTCAAAGCCTCAGTTCATTGCTGCCGACCTCAGATCTATAAGCCTTGAAACTGCCTTTCAGGCCGTTGATATAGACGCAGACCTGCTCACATGGACAGGAAGAGGCAAAGATCTTATAGAAACTGCTTCACAGTTTTCAAAGACAGTTATAGCAGAGCAGTTTCCGGATGATTTTGACTTTTCTGACAATTGGGAGGAAAGCTGTGAATAAGATGCAAGACCTTCCATTGTGCGACCTTAACGAAGTCAAACGTACTGCAAAACGCACTGACAGCGATATTTCAGGCTGTAAATTTAGCGGAGAATATCTTGAAAGCGAAGATCTCTCCTGCCTGTCATTTATAAACTGTATGTTTGAAAACTGCACCTTTACAGATTGCGATTTTGAGCGTTCCTCATTCGTTGATGTGACGTTCATATCCTGCGATCTGTCAAATTCATCACTGGACTCATCCTACCTCAGCAGATGTGAGTTCCGCTCCTGCAAGCTCGTTGGCGCAGAGTTCAAGGATTGCTCCATTCAAGGTGTAGCCTTTGAATCCTCAAACTGCGGATATTCTATTTTTGATAAATGCAAGCTGTCTGAAACCCAGGTGAAAAACAGTGATATGTCATCGGCTGAGCTTGTTTCCTGCAATTTAAAAGCGTTTAAGACAAGCGGAAGTAAATATCTCGGCACATCATTTTTCAGAACGGCTCTCGGCGGCGTTGATTTTTCTACCTGTCTTGTAAGTGGACTGCGCGTTTCTGATACATTCAGAGAACTCCGAAACGCTGTTTTTTCAGCCAATCAAGCTGTGGAGCTTTCAATGCTCCTTGGAATAAGAATAAAATAATTTTAGCCGCTATGACAATAAACGTCACAGCGGCTTTTTTATCACTTTTTATCCTGTTCTATCAGTATTTTCACAGCGTTCACCGCACAGTGGATACCTCTTGTGGTGTCGTCGCTCACATTGTCTTCAAGGTCTGCCTTTGAACGCTCCACGTTCCATATAGCTGTTATAACAGCTCCACAACGGACGTGTCTTGCGATACCTACTGAAAAAACTGCGGCACATTCCATTTCGGAAGTCATACAGCCGCACCTTAAATATGCGTCCCAGCGGTAATTTATATCGCCGCTCACAGGCATTGAGTCAGGCTCTACTTCTCCATAAAAGCTGTCCTTGCTGTGAACAACACCTACATGATAACGCTTTCCAAGCTTATCTTCTGACAGTGCCGCAGCTGCCTTTGCCAGTGCAGTTGTGACCGTGAAATCTGCCACAGCAGGGTAGCCCTCGGGGAGATATTCTTTTGACGTACCTTCGCCACGAACAGCCGCCGAAGCTATAACAAGGTCGCCACCGCTAACGGAAAGATCCATTCCTCCGCTTGTACCGATACGAATAAATGTGTCTGCGCCGCACTTTACCAGTTCCTCCACTGCAATTGCCGCAGATGGTCCTCCGATACCGGTCGAGCACACAGTTACCTTTTCGCCGTCAAGATAGCCTGTATAAACATTGTATTCTCTGTTTTGAGCCACCTGCTTTGCGCCATCAAGAAGTGCCGCTATTTTCGGCACTCTTCCAGGGTCACCCGGCATAATAACATATCTGCCCACTTCATCAGGGATAGTTCTGATGTGAAATTGTCTTTCACCGTCCATAATGCTTGCCATAAAAATTCCTCCTCTCAGAATTATTCGTCGTATGGATAATTATTTTCTTCGTATAATTCATTTTCTGCAAAATTTTTTCCGGATTTCTGCTTTTTCTTTATATGTATAAGCACTATGATAAGCACTATTGCTATAATCGCAAACAGCCCGCCTAATCCACAGAAAACAACTGTTAATATGGTATTGGTTGTATCATTTGGTGCATAAAACGTTTCAGGGTCGTCAGGGTCACAGAATATCTGTATCGTTTGTCCTCTTCTGTATCTGATGTTGCTGGAATATGTATTGCTGTGAGTGGTGTAGAGCTGTCCGTCAACGTTATATGAATACACTGGTGTGTAAACTGTGCTATATGATACGTGTCCGTCATCGTTCTCATGTCGTTCATCTTTGCTGAGAATGTCTGATATTATAGCATTGACTTCAAGAGTACATCTGTTTTTGAGTTGAGTTTGGTGTATTGCAAAACCTATTCCAACTGCAAGAAATGTCACGCCAACCAACATGAAAACTAACGCTATTATTTTCATTGCTGATTTGCTGTAATGCACATGAGATCTTTTGTAATAACGCATATTTTTCCCCCATTTAAGCATAAAAGCCAACACTTTAATATGGCGTTGGCTTTTGTTTTATCTTACTTTTCCATTTTCATTGAAATGTCAAATGCCTTGACTGAGTGTGTGATAGCACCGATAGAAATGATATCAACGCCCGTTTCAGCTATTGCACGGATTGTTTCAGAGGTCACGTTTCCTGAAGCTTCTAAAAGTGCTTTGCCATTTGTCATCTCAACAGCCTTTGCCATATCTTCATTTGTCATATTGTCAAGCATGATTATCTCAACGCCAAGTGTAAGAGCTTCTTTGAGTTCTTCAAGGTTTCCGACTTCAACTTCTATCTTGACAGTATGCCCCATTTTTTCTCTAAGAGCGTTTACCGCACCAGTCATGCTGCCATATGCGTCAAGGTGAGTGTCTTTTAGCATTGCGCAATCTGAAAGATTGTATCTGTGGTTTTTTCCACCGCCTACTGTAACTGCATATTTCTGCAAAACTCTAAGACCTGGGAGCGTTTTTCTTGTATCCGCAACAGACGCCTTTGTACCCTTTACAAGCTCAACGCATCTGTTTGTTGCAGTTGCAACGCCTGACATATGCTGAACGATATTCAGTGCCGTTCTTTCGCCTTTGAGCAAGGCTCTTGTTGAGCCTGTTATTCTTGCGATAATGTCGCCTTTCTTGACTTTTTCACCGTCATGGATAAATATCTCACATTTAACATTGCTGTCAAGAAGCTGAAAAACTCTCATTGCCACATCAATTCCACAAAGAACGCCTTCGTCCTTTGAAACATACTTTGCTGTTGAAACTGAATTTTCGTCAACAAGATAATCCGTTGTAACGTCTATATAGTTGATATCCTCCAGCAGAGCTGTTTTAATGATATCGTCGATCTGAAACTGCATTAATCTCATTTGTTTTCCTCCATTTTTTCTTTGGATTTGAGCTTTTCGATAGCGTCCTTTAATACGATATAAGCGACAGTTGTAAGAGACCTTGCTTCAACATAATCTCTGTCTATTTTGAAATTACCGTCACAAAGGAAATTTTTTAGCTTTGTTACTTCTTCAAGATCAGGCGGCAAAGCCTCCTTATCAGGGATAACGAAATATGCACGCTGCATTATATCTCTTATCTCTGTTCTTATGCCATGAGGAATGTGCGGGGCTTCATTGTCTATCTTGAAATCGTATGTTTCAAGGTCAACACTGTCAGATTTTATCTTCTCATTGATGTCAGCCGCAGCACGTCTTGAAAATACCAAAGCTTCAAGTAGGGAATTGCTTGCAAGTCTGTTATTGCCGTGAACACCTGTATGTGAACATTCGCCGCAGGCATAAAGCCTGTCAATGTTAGTTCTTGCATATGTATCAACATTTATGCCGCCCATAAGGTAATGATGACAAGGGAAAATAGGTATCATATCCTTAGTCATGTCATAACCTGCTTCGAGAAGCTTTTCATTTATCATAGGAAATCTGTTTCTGACAAACTCAGGGTCTTTGTGAGTGATATCAAGATAGAATTTGTCAGAGCCTGTTTTCTTGGCTTCAGCCATGATCGCATGAGAAACAACATCTCTAGGTGCAAGCTCCAGACGATCGTCATAGTTTTGCATAAATCTTTCGCCGTTGCAGTTTTTAAGATAAGCTCCCTCGCCTCTGACAGATTCCGAGATAAGGAAAGTTTCACGAGTGTGCTTGTTGTTAAAGCCTGTTGGGTGGAACTGGATATAGCTGAGATTTTTTATCTCTGCTCCAAGCTCATGAGCAATAGTTATGCCGTCGCCTGTTGCGATAGCGGAGTTTGTAGTGTATTCGTAAACTCTGCCTATTCCACCAGTTGCAAAAATGGCGTATCTGCAATTATATGTCGTATATTCGTTGTCATTAGTCAGCACAAGAATGGAAAAACCTGTTTCGGTTTTCTTTGCGTTGCACATAACGGCATTTTCGAGTATCTCAACATTATCTAGCTGTTGAACATTTCTTAGTAGAGTTGTTTCGATCTCCAGACCTGTGGTATCGGCATGATGAAAAATCCTGTTCATACCGTGTCCACCTTCGAGAGTGCGGTGATAAGATCCATCAGGACACTTATCAAAGTCAGCGCCAAGCTCTATGAGTTTTCCAATGTCAATATAGGCTTCGTCAACAAGGACCTGAGTGGACTCAGGATCATTTTCAAATCCGCCTGCTACAAATGTATCATGTTTGTGATATTCAGGCGAGTCCTTTGGATTGTCATAAACACCTGCAATTCCACCCTGTGCAAGAGAAGAGTTACACAAGGTCAGCTCTCTTTTGGAAAGCACAAGTACATTTAAATCACGGGAAAGGTTAAGTGCTGCATATAGACCTGCCGCACCGCAGCCAGCGATAATAACGTCATAATTTTTGTTGTTCATATTTATAACCTCTTTATATGGCGGAGTGTCGCCAAGTGTTATGTAAAAATCACATCAGATATTGCTCTGAAATAATTTATACTTATTCCATTATACCATATATTTTTCCCTTTTTCAACTGTTATTTGCATATATAATACACATACCTTAAATTATTTTAAGTGCAACTTAACAAAAAAAATGACTGCCTGCTCCCAAAAGGGAACAAGCAGTCGGAGGTTTATTATAGATCAACTAATAATCAAATATCAGTTATTCTGCAAATTGCTTAGTCAGCAAAGATTACTTGCCGTAGTAAGCCTTGAGGTACATTTCCTTAAGCTCGCTCATAAGTGGGTATCTTGGGTTAGCACCTGTGCACTGGTCATCAAATGCGTCCTCAACCATGTTGTCAAGAGTCTCAAGGAAGTGCTTCTCGTCTACGCCGTAATCAGCGATAGTCTTCTTGATACCAACTCTTTCCTTGAGTGCTTCGATAGCGTCGATGAATTTGTTGAGTGTATCCTCATCGTTCTTACCAACGATACCAAGTGAATGTGCACACTCGCAGTATCTCTCAAGAGTATGTGGATACTGATACTGTGAGAAAGTACCCATCTTTCTAGGTGTTGGGTCAGCGTTGTATCTCATTACCATTGTGATAAGGAGAGCGTTAGCAACGCCGTGTGGCAGGTGATGATAAGCACCGAGCTTATGAGCCATTGAGTGGCAAACACCGAGGAATGCGTTAGCGAATGCCATACCAGCCATTGTAGATGCTGTAGCCATTTCCTCACGAGCCTTAACGTCTGTCTGACCGTTGTCATATGCATCTGGCAGATACTTAAAGATAAGTTCATAGCTCTCAGTGCAAGACCGTCAGTGTAATCTGTAGCCATTACAGATGCATAAGCCTCAAGAGCGTGTGTCAGAGCGTCGATACCTGAAGCAGAAGTCAGACCTCTTGGAGCAGACATCATCATATCTGTATCAACGATAGCCATGTTAGGCATGAGCTGGTAGTCAGCCAGAGGATACTTAGTACCTGTCTTTTCATCAGTGATAACTGCGAAAGGTGTTACCTCAGAACCTGTACCAGAAGATGTTGGGATAGCAATGAAGTATGCCTTCTCACCCATCTTAGGGAATGTGTAAACTCTCTTACGGATATCGATATATCTCATAGCCATATCGAAGAAGTCAGCGTCTGGATGCTCGTAAAGAACCCACATGATCTTACCAGCGTCCATTGCAGAACCACCGCCGATAGCGATAATTGTGTCAGGCTCGAAAGCTCTCAACTGAGCAACACCCTCAAGTGCACAAGCAAGTGTTGGGTCTGGAGCAACATCGAAGAATGTTTCGTGGAGAATACCCATTTCATCGAGTTTATCTGTGATAGCCTTTGTATAACCATTCTTATAAAGGAACTGGTCTGTTACGATGAATGCCTTTTTCTTGCCCATAACAGTCTTCAACTCGTCAAGAGCAACAGGGAGACAACCCTTCTTGAAGTATACCTTTTCAGGTGCTCTGAACCAAAGCATATTCTCTCTCCTCTCAACGACTGTCTTAATGTTCAGCAGGTGCTTAACGCCAACGTTCTCAGAAACTGAGTTGCCGCCCCATGAGCCGCAGCCGAGTGTGAGGGAAGGAGCAAAGTCAAAGTTGTAGAGGTCACCGATACCGCCGAGTGAAGAAGGTGTGTTTACAATAAGACGGCAAGTCTTCATTCTTGCAGCGAACTTATTGAGCTTTTCTCTCTCGTTTATGTTATCTACCCAAAGAACTGAAGTATGACCAAGACCGCCATTGTTTACGAGAAGTGCCTCTGCGATGTCAAGAGCGTCGTCAAAGTTCTTTGACTTGTACATACCAAGGATAGTTGTGAGCTTTTCGTGACCGAAAGCCTCTTCTGGAGCTGTGCTTGTAGCCTCGCCGATGAGTACCTTTGTATCCTCTGGAACTTCAAAGCCAGCCATTTTAGCAATAGTTACAGGACGCTGACCAACGATCTTAGCGTTAAGAGCTCCGTTGATAAGCATTGTCTTTCTTATCTTGTCAGCCTCTTCATCATTAAGGAAGTAGCAACCTCTCTTGATGAATTCCTTCTTAACATCGTTGTAAACTGTCTTATCAGCAATAACTGTCTGCTCTGTAGCACAGATCATACCGTTATCAAATGTCTTAGAATGAATGATAGAGTTTACAGCGTTTACGATATCAGCAGAAGAATCGATGATAGCTGATGCGTTACCGGCACCAACACCGAGAGCTGGTGTACCAGATGAATAAGCAGCCTTTACCATTCCAGGACCGCCTGTAGCGAGAATAGTGTCAGACTCTCTCATGATCATGTTTGTGAGTTCAAGAGAAGGAACATCGATCCAACCGATGATACCCTTTGGAGCGCCTGCTGCAACAGCTGCATCATAAACGATCTTAGCAGCAGCGATAGTTGACTTCTTTGCTCTTGGGTGTGGTGAGATTATGATACCATTTCTTGTCTTAAGACAGATAAGTGTCTTGAATATAGCAGTAGAAGTTGGGTTTGTTGTTGGGATAACAGCAGCGATAAGACCGATAGGCTCGTAAATTCTCATTGTGCCGTAAGCCTTATTTTCCTCAAAAACACCACAAGTCTGAACATTCTTGTACTTATTGTAGATGTGCTCAGCAGCATAGTTGTTCTTGATAACCTTGTCTTCAACGATACCCATGCCTGTTTCCTCAACAGCCATCTTTGCAAGTGGGATTCTTGCCTTGTTAGCAGCGATAGCAGCAGCCTTGAAGATCTTGTCTACCTGCTCCTGTGTGTAGGTAGCGAAGATTGCCTGCGCAGCTCTTACTTCAGCGATCTTAGCAGTCAGAGCTTCCTCTGTATCGACGATGCCGACTGTTTTAGCTTCACTCTTTGCCATAAAATAAACCTCCAATAAATTAATTATTGTTTTTACTCTTGATAACCCCCGCTCGGGTTTTATCTTAGTTATATTATATACGATTGTTATTTTTTTGTCAATCTTATAAAGTTACAGCTTTTTTGATATTTTACGTCACTTTATTATGCAATATACATAAATATTGAACATTGTTTTATGAT
>NZ_QTYG01000061.1:0-12893 GCF_003462045.1 Ruminococcus sp. AM31-15AC
AGTTCTAAGGGGGTGACCGTCAGTCCATTACCTTCTTATTATATCAAAATAAGCATAGCCTGTCACCACTGTAGTCAGCAGTTTGGACTATGCTAATATCATACCAAAGAGGGTGTGACCAATGGCTGAACAGCAGGTCTTTGCCACAAAGGGAAATCTTATACTTTATAAAAAGGCTCTGAAGCTTGCCGCATTGGGCTATGAGCTTCTGGACAGAAAAAGAAATATCCTTATAAGAGAGCTTATGAGCCTTGTTGACAAAGCAGGGGAGCTTAGAGGAAGCATTGAGGACACCTACAAGGAAGCCTACAGCGCACTCCAGCTTGCAAATATCTCCATGGGTCTTGTTACACCTTATGCAAATTGTATCCCTGTTGAAACAGGCGTTGAGATAAGCACAAGAAGCGTCATGGGCGTTGAGCTGCCAAAGGTCACCCTTAAAGAACGCCCTCTGAAAGTCACATACGGCTTTTCTCAGACCGATTCTCAGCTTGACAGAGCCTATCTTGCCTTTGAAAAGGTAAAACAGACCACAGCAGTCCTCGCAGAGGTGGAAAACAGTATCTACAGACTGTCCGTAGCCATAAAAAAGACACAGCGCAGAGCAAACGCCTTGCAAAACATAATCATTCCAAGAAATGAACACATAGTGAAATTCATTACTGACTCTCTTGAAGAAAAGGACAGAGAGGAGTTCTCACGAATGAAAGTAATAAAGGCGGCAAAGCTAAAGTCGGCAAAATGATATTTGTAATGGTGCGGCGTAATTTCTGCAATGTTATTGCAGGGGCGGTCATTCGCCGTGACGGGCATTTCACGCTGTGCATTTATTAATGCAACACCTTTGTACTGCACAAATAAATTGTAGGGGCGACCTGAGGTCGCACGTCTAGTCGCCAGCTTGAAGCATTATAAAAACATGAAAGGAAAGATAAAAATGGAATATATCAAAAAAGTATTCAGAAGCTATTGGATATTGTCCATATTCTGCGTAGTGCTGGGCATTGCGCTCATAATCGACCCTAATTTCTTCACCGATGCCATAGGCTATGTTATCGGTGGACTTTTCACCGCATTCGGTGCAGTGGAGCTTATAAGATACTTCGCCATGGGCAAAGATGACCAGAGCTATTCTTCAAGCCTTGTAAGAGGGATCATCCTCGCCGCCATAGGCATTTTCATTATCATAAGACCTGATTTTATCCCGAAAGTCATTGCCGTTGTCTGCGGACTTTATATGCTCATAAGCGGCATCGTGAACATTCAGGACTCCCTTAACCTTAGACGTGCAGGTGTAGAAAGCTGGAACGTGAGCTGTATCTCAGCTGCTGTTACCACTCTCGTTGGTATACTCCTCCTCTTTGACCCTCTTATTTTAGGCGAAACCGCAATGATAGTCCTTGGTATCGCTCTGCTCGTTTCAGGTGTGACGAATATCTTCGGCTGTTTTACCGCAGGCTCAAAGCTCAAAAAGGTAAATAAGCTTATGAAAAAAGAGTTCAAAGACAGACCTGATAAGGATCATTATATAGATATTTAGGATATTATCGTAGGGGCGACCTAGGGTCGCCCACTTTTTTTTCACTGTTTTAGCAGTTTGATGTATTTCTTTACAAAAATATGTGCATTCTATTGACATAGGATGTGATTTCACAAGTTTCAACAAATATTTTTGCGTCGATTTGTAAAAGTCTATAAAAATTAAAAAAAGCCTTGACAAATGAGGTCAAAAGGTATATACTCATAACTGTAAACAGCAAAGGCGCTGTGAACCGATCAGGTTCGCAGTGTCTTTTTTATTTTTTTAGACTATAATTTATAATAGGAGGAATTCAATATGGCAAACGTTCCTGAATATTTCGGCTCAGACGTATTCAATGAATCAGTGATGAAAGAAAGACTTCCAAAGGCTACATACAAGGCTTTGAAGAAGACTATCGACAACGGCGATCCACTTGATATCGAGGTTGCAAACATCGTTGCTAATGCAATGAAGGATTGGGCAGTTGAAAAGGGCTGCACACATTACACTCACTGGTTCCAGCCAATGACAGGTCTTACAGCAGAAAAGCTCGACAGCTTTATCTCGCCAACTGAGGACGGTCACGTTATCATGGAGTTCTCAGGCAAGGAGCTTGTTAAGGGCGAACCTGACGCTTCTTCTTTCCCTTCAGGCGGATTGAGAGCAACATTCGAGGCAAGAGGCTATACAGCTTGGGACCCAACTTCATACGCATTCATTAAGGAAAAGGCACTTTGTATTCCTACTGCTTTCTGTTCATACAATGGCGAAGCACTTGATAAGAAAACTCCGCTTCTCCGTTCAATGGAAGCTATCAATAAATCAGCTCTCAGAATTTTGAAGCTGTTCGGCTCAGACGCAACAAGAGTTACATCAAACGTTGGTCCTGAGCAGGAATACTTCCTTGTAGACAGAGAGATGTATGCAAAGAGAGAGGACCTTATCCTTGCAGGCAGATCACTTTACGGCGCACCTGCTCCAAAGGGTCAGGAACTTGAAGATCACTATTTCGGTACTATCAAGACAAGAGTTCAGGCTTACATGAAAGATCTTGACGAGCAGCTCTGGAAACTTGGTATCTACGCTAAAACAAAGCATAACGAGGTTGCACCTGCTCAGCACGAGCTTGCTCCTATCTATGGCACAACAAATATCGCCACCGACCACAACCAGCTCACAATGGAGATCATGAAGAGAACAGCCAGAAAGCACGGCTTCAAGTGCCTGCTTCATGAGAAGCCATTCGCTGGCATCAATGGTTCCGGTAAGCACAACAACTGGTCTATCTCAACAAACACAGGTGTAAACCTCCTGGATCCTGGTAAAACACCTGCTGAGAACGCTCAGTTCCTTCTGTTCCTTACAGCAGTTATCAAGGCTGTAAATGATTATCAGGATATCCTGAGAGCTTCAGTTGCTTCTGCTGGTAACGACCATAGACTTGGCGCTAACGAAGCTCCTCCGGCTATTATTTCTATCTTCCTTGGTGACGAGCTTACAGGCGTTCTCGATGCTATCGTAAACGGCGTTAAATATGAGGACAAGAGAGTTGAGATGGAGATCGGTGTTGACGTTCTGCCACACTTCCCTAAGGATACAACAGATCGTAACAGAACTTCACCATTTGCATTCACAGGCAATAAGTTTGAGTTCAGAATGCCTGGTTCAAAGCTTTCAGTAGCAGGTCCTAACACAGTCCTCAATACTATCGTAGCAGACGTTCTCGATCAGTTTGCTGACGAGCTTGAAAAGGCTGACAACTTCCAGGACGCTCTTGACGATCTTATCAAGAGAACTATCAAGGAAAATCAGAACATCATCTTCAACGGCAATGGTTATTCAGACGAGTGGCCTGTTGAAGCTGAAAAGAGAGGACTTCTTAACCTTAAGTCAACTCCTGAGGCTGTTCCTACATTCCTTGCACAAAAGAATGTTGACGTATTCTCTAAGTACGGTGTTTATACAGAAGCTGAGCTTCAGTCAAGAGTTGAGATCCTCCTCGACGAGTATTGCAAGACGCTCAATATCGAGGCTCTTACAATGATCGACATGGCTAAGAAGGAGATCCTTCCTGCTGCCGCTAAGTATATCAAGGATATCGCAAAGACTGCTGAGCTTGCAAAGAGCTGCGGTGCTGAAACTGTATTTGAGGAAGAAACCGTTAAGGAGATTTCAGCTCTCGTAACTGAGATGTACAAGGCACTTGGCACACTGGAGCTGACGTACAGAAAGTACACGCTATCGAGGACACACAGGAAATGGCAAACTTCTTCCACGATACTATCTTTGCAGATATGGGCGCTCTCAGAGTTCCGGCTGATAAGATCGAAACACTGGTAGGCAAGGAGTACTGGCCTTATCCAACATACAGCGACCTGCTGTTCTACGTTAAGTAAGGGACAATTCAAATTTTCAATATAACATAGACTTTATAACAAACTAACCACAGATCTACTACTTTGTTCCCCTACAGCTACAATAATATACGGAATGCACAATGAAGTGTATGACAGACCGAGCCGAATGGCTTTGGTCGTCATACACTTTTTTGTATTTTAGGAGGAAAAAGATATGACAAACACAGTAACAGTATTGGCTGAAAGCACAGGCTTCAGTGCCGTCAATACTATATGGGTACTGTTGGGAGCTGCACTTGTATTCTTTATGCAGGCAGGCTTCGCAATGGTTGAAACGGGCTTTACCCGTGCGAAAAACGCAGGTAACATAATCATGAAGAACCTGATGGACTTCTGTATCGGAACTCCGCTGTTCTGGCTCTTTGGTTTCGGTTTAATGTTTGGTGACGGAAAGTTCATCGGAGCTTACAAGGGAATCGCTGATTCTACATATGCCTCAGTTGCTCCAGACGGAGTGCCTTTCTTCGCATTCCTTATCTTTCAGACAGTGTTCTGTGCAACAGCAGCAACTATCGTTTCGGGAGCTATGGCAGAAAGAACAAAATTCATTTCTTATTGTATCTATTCGGCAGTTATAAGCCTTCTGGTCTATCCTATCGAGGCTCACTGGATCTGGGGCGGCGGCTGGCTCGCAGACCTCGGCTTCCATGATTTCGCAGGTTCAACTTGCGTTCATATGGCAGGCGGCGTTGCAGCATTCGTTGGCGCAGCTATCCTTGGTCCTCGTATCGGTAAGTATGACAAGAACGGCAAGGCAAAGGCTATCCCAGGTCACTCGCTTACACTTGGCGCACTTGGCTGCTTTATCCTTTGGTTCTGCTGGTTCGGTTTCAACGGTGCGTCAACAACTTCAATGGAAGGCGACGCTATCCCGCTTGCAGGTAAAGTTTTCGTAACAACAAACCTTGCAGCAGCAGTTGCAACTATCACAACAATGATTTTTACTTGGATCAAGTATAAGAAGCCTGATGTTTCAATGACACTTAACGCTTCACTTGCAGGTCTTGTAGCTATCACAGCTCCATGCGACACAGTTTCACCAGTATCAGCAGCTATAATCGGTATCGTTGCAGGTATCCTCGTAGTTGTAGGTGTAGAGTTTATAGATCAGGTACTCAAGATAGATGACCCGGTTGGTGCTTGCGGAGTTCATATGCTCAACGGTATGTGGGGTACTATCGCAGTGGGTCTTTTCTCAGACGGTACTTGCGGTGAAAAGGGACTCTTCACAGGCGGTGGAGCACATCTCCTTGGTATCCAGCTTCTCGGTATGGTATCAGTTATCGCTTGGGTAGCTATCACAATGACTATCGTATTCCAGATCATCAAGCACACGATCGGTCTTAGAGCTTCCGAGCAGGAAGAGATCCTTGGTCTTGACGTTACAGAGCATGGCCTTGTATCTTCTTACGCTGACTTCGCACCAGCAATGTCACAGGCAATGCTCAGCTATACAAAGGACGATGCAAAGAGCGTTGTAAAGGTAGACAAGTCAACAGAGCCTGTAGTTCCTGTTGAGAAGGCCATCAAGGTAGAATCTTATGCAACAGACGCACCGTCTGCTGACGGCACACCTAAGATGACAAAGGTCGCTATCATCTGCAAGCAGCAGAAGCTCAACGATCTTATCACAGCTTTGGAGGACATCGACGTAACAGGTGTTACAGTAACGAACGTTCTTGGCTGCGGAATGCAGAAAGGACAGCCTGAGTATTATCGTGGCGCAGTTGTTGAAACAAATCTGCTGCCAAAGGTAAAGGTCGAGGTCGTTATTTGCAAGGTACCAACAAGAGCAGTTATCGACGCTGCAAAAGCAGCCCTTTATACAGGTCATATCGGAGACGGAAAGATCTTTGTATACAACATTGAGAACGTAGTAAAGATCAGAACGAATGAAGAGGGTTATGACGCACTTCAGGATGATTAAGCCTTAAAGATGACGGGTGACTACCCAATAAAATTGCCCCCATCCCACTTATAAATTATAGCTTGGAACCCGTGGTCGAGTAATTCGGCTGCGGGTTTCAAGTTTTTATGAGGGGAAAATAAGTGAGGAATGAGGAGTGAGGAGTGAGGAATGGGCAAAGCCGACCAGGGTAAAGAACAAGCACAAAGTAAAAGTCAGCAAAGAGCGGAGCGAGAGATAAAACGCAGGCGGGCGAACGGTGTTCGCCCCTACATATACATTGTGCGGTCATTAGAATTTGTGCAATAAAAAAAAACAGGACAGCCTTATGAGCTGCCCTGTTTGCGTTAATGCGAATTATTCTTCTGTTTCTGTGGTCTTGATGTGAAGCTCTTCAAGCTGCTTCTCGTCTACTGTGGACGGACAAGCACTCATAAGCTCGCTGGCGTTCTGTACCTTTGGGAACGCTATTACATCTCTAAGGCTGTCGGCATTGCAGATTATCATGGAAAGTCTGTCAAGTCCTATGCCCATACCGCCATGCGGTGGTGCGGCATAACGATAAGCGTCTACAAGGAAGCCGAACTTTGCTTCTATCTCTTCGTCTGTCATGCCCAGTGCTTCAAACATTTTCTGCTGAAGCTCAAAGTCTGTTATTCTCATTGAGCCTGATGAAAGCTCTGTGCCGTTGAGGACAAGATCCCACGCCTTTGCACGAACGTTTGCAGGGTCGGTGTCAAGATAATCAAGACACTCCTCCATTGGCATTGTGAATGGGTGGTGTGCTGCTACCCATGTGTCGTTCTCGTCATCATACTCAAAGAAAGGCATTTCTGTTATCCATACAAAATTGAACTTGCCCTCCGGGATAACGCCAAGACGCTTTCCGCAGATAAGTCTGAGTGCGCCCAAAGTTGGAAGAACTACCTTGTTCTTGTCTGCACAGATGAGGATAAGGTCGCCCTTTTCTGCTCCAACGGCTGTGTTTATCTTCTCAAGGTCGCCCTCGCCAAGGAACTTCTTGAATGAGCAATTCGGCTCGTCTGCCCAGCGGATATACGCAAGACCCTTTGCACCTATGCCCTTTGCGTGCTCAACAAGCTTGTCGATCTCTTTTCTTGTGTATGTTGCCGCACCGCCCTTGACGTTTATTGCACGAACTGAGCCGCCTGCCTCGATAGCTGATTTGAATACCACAAAGTCAATATCCTTAACGGTTTCTGTGATATCCTGTATCTCCATGCCGAAACGTGTATCAGGCTTGTCAGAGCCATAACGGCTCATAGCGTCTGCAAATGTAAGTCTTGGCAGTGGGAGCGTTACCTCTACACCGAGTATCTCCTTGAAAAGCTTTTCGATATAGCCTTCGATACAAGCCTGGATATCCTCCTGATCGACAAAGGACATCTCAAGGTCTATCTGTGTGAACTCAGGCTGTCTGTCAGCTCTGAGGTCCTCGTCACGGAAACATCTTGCAAGCTGAATATACCTGTCATAACCTGATATCATAAGGAGCTGCTTGTATATCTGCGGTGACTGTGGAAGTGCATAGAACTTGCCTGCGTGAACTCTTGAAGGAACGAGGTAATCTCTTGCACCCTCTGGGGTGGACTTCATCATCATAGGAGTTTCTATTTCAAGGAAACCATTGTCATAGAAATATTCTCTTGTTATCTGAGCGATCTTATGACGGGTGATGATATTCTTCTGAAGCTTTGGATTTCTAAGGTCAAGGTAGCGGTATTTGAGCTTCAGCTCATCGTTTACCTTATCTGAGTTTGTTACCTCAAATGGTGTTGTTTCAGCCTTTGAGAGAATTCTCAGGTCTGTTACGGCAACTTCTATCTTGCCTGTTTTTAGCTTTTCGTTCACGCTCTCACGAGGACGTACCATACCCTTTGCCATGAGGACATACTCGCCTTTTACAAGCTGAGCCTTTTCAAAAACGGCTCGGTCTGTTTCATCATTGAATGCAAGCTGTACAAGTCCAGTTCTGTCACGGAGGTTGATGAAGATAAGGTTGCCCATATCTCTTACTCTGTCGGCAAAGCCGCATACAACTACTTCCTGCTCTGTTTCAGGCACTTCGCCGCAGTAATGGGTCCTGCGTAAGCCCTTCATTGTATCAAGTTTCATTTTACATTACTTCCTTTTCTTTGGGTTTATATTGATAAAAATTATTCGTCGCTTTCGTCTGTTTTGCTGACGGCAGGCGGAAAGCTGTCAAGATAGGCTCTGACAAACTTCTTCTTGTTGTCCCAGAACATGAGGAACAATCCCACGAGCCATATTGCGGCAAAGCATACTGCGCCTGTTTTCTCTTCCAGTGCCACAAGCATAAGGGTGAGGAAAAGCACAAGCACCGTCCATATGACGCCCACAACATAGGCATAGACAGGCTTTCTGAACTTGCCGTATATCCTGGAGCCGTTGGGGGTCTTTTCTACCTTGCCATAAAAGCCTGTTGAGCCTCCGTCACGCTTTTTAGCGGTGTGGTGGAATATCTGAAAGCTTTCGGCGTCTGTGCGGTAGCCATAAAAAATGGTATCGTCACGGTGGTTTTTCATGAACTTGCTTTGAGAGAGAATGTTTATGGTCGGTCTATGCTCGATAAGGTCACCGTCAAGCTTTCTGAGAACTCTTTTGGGCGAAAGTGAGGTCTCTACCTCATAGGTCACGGGTCTTATTGCAAGCATTATTTATCTTCCTTTTTATCGGGATAATCAGCAGGGTCAAAGACCTTGTCGTTTATCTTTATCTGTCCGCCTGTGTGGGTGTTGCAGAGCATACCATAGATAGTGCCGCATTTTGTACACCTGAACTGGTGGAAAAGCTTTTCAGCATACCACTTGTTGTCGTTATCCATTATCTTATCAAGTGGGCAGGTCTGATAGGTCATTTCAACTTCCCCTGCCAGCAGCATTCTTGCAAGAGAACCTATGCAGAGCATATATCCTGCGGAGTGTGTATTTCTACCAGAGGTATTTTCTCGCACTGTTCACATCTCATTGCTTAGTTCTCCTTTCCGATAAATTTCTCTATATCAGCGTCGATATCCTTGAACATATCCGCCATGAGGGTGTTTGAAAAGTTCTCGGCAATGGTGTTGTCAAGCCTGATATCTGTCTGCTCGCCTGTTGCCATGTTTTTGAGCTTTGCAACGCCTGATTCTATCTCGTTGTCGCCAAGCACCATAACGAACTTTGCGCCTATTTTATTTGCATACTTCATCTGAGCGTTAAGTCCTTTGCCTATAAGGTCATATTCTACGAAACAGCCCTCTTCTCTAAGCTCGGAGGCTATGCCCATTGCCTTTTTAAGGGCGTCCTCGCCCATTGGTACGATATAAAGGTCGCAGGTCTTTGGCTCCATATAGTCGCAGCCCTGAGCGTCCATTACCATAAGAAGTCTTTCAAGTCCCAGACCGAAGCCGAGGGCAGGGGTTGGCTTGCCGCCAAGCTGCTGGATAAGTCCGTCATAACGTCCGCCGCCGCAGACTGTGCCCTGTGCGCCTATCTCATCGGTGATGAACTCGAAAACTGTTCTTGTATAGTAGTCAAGACCTCTTACTATCTTAGGGTTGATGTCAAACTCGATACCCATTACGGAGAGGTACTCCTGAAGCTTCTCAAAGTGTTCTTTGCAATCATCACAGAGATAATCGAGGATAACAGGTGCGTCCTTGCCAAGCTCCTGACAGTGTTTGACTTTACAATCAAGTATTCTCATTGGATTTTTGTCAAGTCTGTCCCGACAGGTCTCGCAAAGCTGGTCTTTTCTTGCGGCAAAATACTCTTTCAGAGCTTTGCGATACTCTGCACGGCAGGTTGGACAGCCTATAGAGTTGATGTTGAGCTTGATGTTTCTGAGTCCTGCTCTGTCAAGAACGCTTTTTGCAAGTGAAATTACTTCTGCGTCTGCTCTTGGGCTTTCAGAGCCGACCATTTCACAGCCGAATTGGTGGAACTCTCTGAGTCTGCCTTTCTGTGTATTTTCGTGTCTGAAAAATGAGAGGATATAATAGACCTTTTGCGGCAGACCCTCGTTCATAATGCCGTTTTCAAGGACAGCTCTCATAGTGCCGGATGTTCCCTCCGGACGGAGTGTGAACTTTGAGTCGCCTGCTGCGGAAACGGAATACATCTCTTTCTGAACAACGTCTGTTGTTTCGCCAACAGAACGCACGAACAGACCTGTTTCCTCAAAAGTTGGTACTCTTATTTCTTTGAAGCCGTATATTTCGGCAGCTTCGGAAACTATCTTCTCTACAGTGTGCCACTTATAGACCTTTGAGGGAACGATGTCCTCTGTGCCTTTTGGCTTTTTAACTATCAATGCCATATAATAACGATCCTTTCTGTATTTTGTCTTGAACTTTTGAATACCGATATCGTTTAATTAGCTGTGATATCGGGACGTTGTAAGAAATGGCGAACACTGTTCACCGCTACATTAAAGAGCCTTGGTGCTGTAATTACAACGTTTCAAATTTCAAAATCGTCAATAAAACCTTTTTTTATATAATAACCGAATTTAAGACATTCGTCAAGTGCTGTTTTGCTGCCTTTTTCGGTCATTGACCAATTATTTCGCTGAGTGCTGCCACGACTGGCAGGGCAGGGGATAATTTTCTGTGTGAAAAAGTGCTGTGCAAGCATGGCGGCACGCCGCATATGATATGCGGTGGTGACTATAATAATGCTTTTGCAGTTTGGAAAATGCTTTTTTACAAGCTCGGCTGCGTTTTGCAGATTTTCCATGGTATCAAGAGAGTGTGTTTCCACAGTTATGGCGGAGGTCGGTATGCCGCATTTTTCGGCGGATATGAGCATGGCTTTATATTCTGCCATGTCACCAAGGGAAGTCTTTTGCACTTTTCCACCGCAAAATATGAGATGTGGGGCTTTTCTTTTCTGAAAAAGCTTTGCCGCAAGGGGAACACGATAGTCGCAGGCTTTGCGGCTTCCAAGAACTATTATAACGTCGGCAGTTTCGCCTTTATAGTCAAGACCCTCGAAAAGAAGCTTGTCTACTATTTCGGGGGTGATGTTTTCTTTTGTTAGCTGGCTGGCTTTCATTGTTATACCGCCTTTGCTTTTTTTGGTGTGCTGAGATAAGGTATTCGAGAGTAAGTGAAGAGCGAAAAAGCGGGAGTCGCATTTCTGTGAAGCAGAAATTGGGCCGCTCCCCTACGGGTGGTGGATAAAAAAATAAAGCCGTCCCCTAGTAAGGGACGACTTTTACCGTGATACCACCCTAATTATCCGAACATCTTCGTGTCGGATCACTCTAACGCTTTAACGCAGCTATACGTCCGTTCTTGAACAAACGGAAGCTCCAAGGTGTCCTTCTTCCTGCCCTTTGTGTGAACCCTCTCACCAACGGCTCTCGCTGAAACATAAGAACGGAATACTCTCCCTTTCATCGCTTTTGTATATGAAATTTCAATTATATCTTTGTAGGATTAACGATATCTCTCCAGTCAAGATCGCCTCGCTCAAGTGCGTGGATAAGCGCTTCGGCAGTGGCAATGTTTGTGGCTACCGGAATGTTGTGTACATCGCAAAGTCTGAGGAGATTCATATCATTAGGTTCGTGTGGCTTCACTGAGATAGGATCTCTGAAAAACAGAAGCAGGTCTATCTCGTTGCAGGATATTCTCGCTGCGATCTGCTGGTCGCCGCCCTGTGAACCGCTGAGATAACGCTGAACGTTAAGGCCTGTTGCTTCGGCTACCATTTTTCCCGTAGTACCTGTGGCACAAAGATTGTGCTTGCTGAGTACACCGCAATAGGCGATACAGAACTGTACCATGAGTTCCTTTTTTGTGTCATGAGCAATAAGTGCAATATTCAATGGAAACCCCCCGTTTATATATTAGTATATTAATGAACAAATAAGTTTCGTTATATAAAACAGCTGCACTATGCGCAGATATCCTCACGCATACGGCTGATAATATACTCAGACCTTGATGGAGAGGGGTATATGCTCGCCCTTTATTCTTCTTGAAATAGCAGAGAATGCAAGGAAGCCCATAGAGCTTGATGAAAGCGGCGCACCCTTTCCTGTTGCAAGAGGGATAGCACTGTCCTCAGGGATAACACCCAGAAGCTGAACACCGACTGTGTCGATGATAGCGTCAAGGTCGTCCATTTCGTCAAACTCGAATATTCTCTTGTTTGCCTTGTTGATAACAAGTCTTTGCTTCTGATTTCCTCTCTTATAGAACTCATCTGACATCATTCTCGCATCTCTTACGCATACAGGGTCAGGAGTTGTAACTATAAGTATAAGGTCGGAATTAGTAACTATATCAAATACAGAACCGTTGATACCTGCAGAGGTGTCAATGATTATGTATTCAAAATACTTTCTCATTTCCTGTGTGATCTTTTCGATATCCTCAGCTTTGAGCTGAACGAACGGGTCGGACGGAGCACAAAGAACGCTCAGGTTTGAAGCAAGCTTAACAGTTGTTGTTGCCTTGTATACGTCGCAAGTACCCTCAAGAACGTCACCTAGATCGTATGTAATATTACCCTGCATACCAAGCATGATATCCATACATCTCAGACCAAAGTCAAGCTCAATTATAAGTGTACGGTTTCCCTGCTTGGCAAGGGCATAACCCAGACAGGCGCTTATAGAAGATTTGCCTGTTCCGCCTTTACCGGAAGTAACTGCAATAATTTTTGACATAAAACTCATTGCTCCTTTCATATATCAATCCTGCGGCTGACCGCAGAACGCATCAGCAATAATAGCTTGCCCCTTCACAGCCGTGAAAAGGCAGATTTAAGAAAACGTTTCAGTACCCTCCGCAGGCAATGCGGAGAAGCATAGCGTTACCTAATAATATTGTACCACATATTTTGAAATTGTCAAAGACATTTGTACAAAAAAATACAAAATCGTTAATTCACATTAATTTTCACTTTTATTTTTGTCAATTTTGCACAATGCCATATCAGTGCTGCAGAGTTTGTAATAATAAATCATAGCAAATCGATAAGTTTATTATACGATAATATTATTAATGCTATAA
>NZ_QTYG01000062.1:0-12316 GCF_003462045.1 Ruminococcus sp. AM31-15AC
GGCTAACAGAAGAATCTGCACCGCCAACGGTGGGCTGCCTCCGGCAGTTCGAAGAAAGCTCTACTATGATCATATCTTTTTCGCTGCATAATTCTTGTTCGAATAAAATGTGTCAAGTGATATTGACAAAACCATTCAGCTTTTGCAAACGATATATTTAAGGACGATTTGCAGTCCATATATCAGGAGCAGACGTTAAGCCGTGACGAATTGAAAGCTGTATCAAAAACGGAGTTTAAAAGTATTGTCAGAAAAGTTCAGCAAGGCGGTTTTGAAAATCCGCAGCTTGAAAATCTTATCCGCAAACTATATTCTCAGTTACAGAATGTTAAAGGCAAAAAAGTATATGGGTACCTTCCGCCTGATGTCAAAGAAACGGTCAACAGTATTTTTTCAGAACTTGCAAAAGACAATAATATCCGTCAGCTTTATGAAAAATGGTGCAGTTTGGAGAGCTTGAAATACAAGAGCTATACGCAAAAGGAAAAAGAACTGCCGCCATTGGTTGATAACAAAGTTTTTCAGCCTGTGCGGAATATGATAATCAGAACTGTGCTTGACATGAATTATCCTGTCATTGATGTAGAAATTGAAGAACCCGAACCAACAGAACAATTTGCGAATGATGACTTTTATGTTGATATTCTTCTGAAGTTTGATGAATCTGAGCAATCCGAAAATGATAAAGTAACATTTTCGGATAACGACGAGCCGACCGCCGAAGATTTCATTTGGAGCAATGAAAATGAGGTAACAGTCGATATTGAAGATTATGAACCTCAAAGTAAATACTATCTCAAATGGAGTACAGCATACAAAGAAGCTTGTAAGATTATTTACAACAAGCAATCAAAGCTTGAAGATTTCAAAAAGGCGGAACAGCTCTTGCTCTCCGAATCAAAGTCAGGCAATGTCCTTGCTATTCACGATTTAGGAAAATTGTATTCCACCGACAAGCTTGGCGCAAAAGACGAAGAAAAATCATTCGCATTCTACCAAGAGGCATTGCAGGGATTTATGGAGATAGAGCCGGATTCGGACTATATGTTCCCATACGAACCTAAATTCAAGGGACAGGTCATGAAACCTGCGGATATGCGTTCTTACGTTTGGTATCGCATTGGTAAAATGCATTGCTATGGGTTAGGCACAGAACAGGATTATGAAAAAGCGTTTCAATGGTTTTTGAAGTCATCTCAGGAGGGCCACAAATTCGCACAATACAGTCTCGCTAACCTATACTATTATGGCAACGGTGTGGAAAAAGATTTGTCGCAGGCCTTTTTGTGGTATCAGAAATCGGCTTCTCAGGGTCAGCCGTATGCTTCCTATGCCGCTGCGCAAATGTACAGCAAGGGTGAATATGTTGCTGAGAATAAAGAAACCGCACAGAGATATTACAAAGCTGCATTGTCAGGATTTCTTGAACTCGAAAGCAAGGATCAGGCTGACGATAACCTATTTTATAAAATTGGAGTTATGTACAAAAACGGACTTGGAACGGAAGCTGATATTTCAAAAGCCATTGATTACTTCAAACGTTCCGCTGAGATGAATAACAAGAATGGTCTGTATGAATATGGCAAAGCATTAATTCAGGGAAACCACATTGAAGCTGATTTGGAGAAGGGGTTGGAGTGTGTAGAAAAAGCAATGAAACTTAAAAATTCCAATGCAAAGCGTTTTTTTGCATTGGAATATATTTCGGGTGAACATTTTTCACAAGATATTGAAAAAGGACTATTTATGTTGACAGAATGTGCAGATAAGGGTGACAGTTTTGCTTGTTTTCAGTTGGGTCAGTTTTATTTGAAAGGTGAAATTGTCACGCAGGATTTAGAAAGAGCAGAGAAATATTTGCTGCTTGCAGAGGATAACGAATTCACACAGTATGCTTTTGGGAAGTTGTATTTGCAGGAAGAAAAGTATGATATTCAAAAGGCGGTAGATTACTTTGAAAAATCCGCTGATAAGAATATGTGGTCAAGCTATCAGCTCGGCAGGCTTTATCTTTTCGGAGCAGATGAACTTGAAAAGGATAAGGAAAAGGCTGTGGAGTGGCTCACAAAGTCCGCAAATGATGGTAATGAGTACGTTCAGAATATGCTTAACAATATTGATGATTTTGAAAATATGCTGCTTAGAAATACTGTTATGGGATTGTTTGTGAATTTAAGTCGCTGTATTGAGGATAATTATTTGCAGAAGCAGTGTTCTTTAAAAATACAAACTGATAGAAAGCTCAGAAAAATGATACAAAAGAGAAAGTCAGGAATTGGCATCAGAGAAGAACAAAATATGACTAACTAAGAAATATCTTAAAAGCTATATTCAAAGAAAAGATAGGTTTTCTCCCATATGTTATGTAAATCTCCAAAGTAGTGTATAATAAAAGAGCTGAGACCCACCGAAAAAAAGTCTGTAAAAACGCAGTCAACTATGGTAAAATATAAATAACACAGGAGGCTGATTTTTTATGGGAAGAAGAAAAAGAGAACCAATGAGCGAAGGAAAAAAGAACATCATCGGAATGCTGCTCGAGGAGTATGATATCCGATATCACAGACCGCCTCCTTCCGCAGATAGAGGACTGGCAGAAACGTCCTCTGGGCGAGGTTTATCTCATTGTATTTATTGATGCTGTACATTTTTCTGTACGAGAAAACGGACAGATAAAAAAACTTGCAGCATATGTAATCCTTGCAGTAAGTTTGACAGGTCACAAGGAAGTTTTATCCATACATATCGGAGAAAACGAAAGTGCAAAATATTGGCTTGGAGTCCTGAATGAGCTGAAAAATCGCGGCGTAAAGGATGTCCTCGTGATATGTGCCGATGGTCTTTCGGGTATGAAAGAAGCCGTAAATACGGCATTTCCACAGACAGAATTACAGCGTTGTATCGTTCATCAAGTAAGAAACACGCTGAAATATGTTGGTGCAAAAAACAAGAAAGAATTTTCCAACGATTTGAAAACCATTTATCACGCACCGTCTGAGGACGCTGCGCTTGAACAGCTTGAGCGTGTGACGGAGAAGTGGGAGAAAGATTATCCAAACGCCATGAAGAGCTGGTACAAAAACTGGGATGTGATCTCACCGATCTTCAAGTTTTCCGCTGATGTGAGAAAGGTCATTTACACCACCATTGCGATCGAAAGCCTTAACAGCGGCTATCGTCGTCTGAACAAGCAGAGAAGCGTATTTCCGAGCGATACGGCGCTCCTGAAGGTACTGTATCTTGCAACGCATGAAATAGCGAAAAAATGGACTATACCGCTGAGAAACTGGGGCATAGTTCTTGGCGAGCTGGAGATCATGTATCTCGACAGGCTAAGCTGAGCCGGCACAGTCAGTCTGCCTCCATTCCGCTACGCTCCATTCCAGCAGACTGACTGTTGAAGAACCTTGACAAATTACGGTATTTATTGTATACTGTAAAAAAATGAGCGGCTGTTTTTCAAGCCGCTCCACAATATCGTTTTTTATCACTGTTGTTGAATTTACAGAGATTTTTTCGCAGGTCCAGAGCTGCAGCTTATTTGGAAAAATCAGCCCAAAATTTCTTCGGACATGGAGAATAAAATCATCTCAATGTTACGCAAAAGGTGTGTCAACTGCTGACATTGAAGAGCATATCCGCAATATTTAGGTCTGAGCGTGTCAGAAAGAACTTATGGCTGATTTAAAATGTGTTTATCCCGCTGTTGATGTGCCTTCTGCGCATGATGCCATTGACGAATTTGCATCAATATGGGACAAGAAGTATCCAAAGATTTCAAAGTCATGGTATGAAAATCGGGCGAATCTAAGCACTTACTTCAAGTTTCTGCAGGAACTGAGAAAGCTGACTTACACTACCAATGCGATTGAGGGAATTAACAGTAAGCTGCGAAAGGTCACCAAAACAAAGTCGTTATTTCCAACCGATGAGAGACTGTTCAAAATGCTGTATCTTGCACAGAATACTTTTATGAAAATATGCAGATAAGACCGACGGTGGTTTCGACGATCTCATCAAATAGATTTGCTCTTTAATTTTGATATGCCATTCCGCAGCTATACAGAATTTAGAATCAGGTCATTTTTTGTCAAACTTGTATATAACACAATCTTAAAGTTTTGCATTTTTACAATGATAATATGTTCCGATTGCCCGGTCATCATATTCGTCAGTATATTTCAAGGTCGGCAAATCGCAGATGTAATAGTCCGCAAGTGAATTGTTGTGTATGGTAAGCTTTATGCCGTAATCGGTTTTGTATGCCGACTCTATAATTACAGTTTCCTCAGCCGCCTGGTACATTCTTTTCAGATATTTTTCCGAGTGCATATAATTATATATCAGCACAACCAAAATCACAGCCGCCCCAAGCAGTGCAGAATAAATTATCACGTTCTTTCCATACTTTTTGAAAAAATATTTCGCACCTGTTGACTTGCAGACTTTTTCTGTAATCCGCTCCCGTTCGGCAGCTGTCAGCCTGTAGGCATGTATTTTTTTTGACTTTATAAATCCCATTTGGTTTGCCTTTGAAATCATATATTGGTATGCCGCAGCTCTGCCTTTCAGTTTCCCGAAAATCACAGCCTTGCGAAGTAAAATGCACATTCTGTCCAACGCCTGCGGTCTGTCGCTGTCACTTTCCATAAGGCTTGAAAACAGCTCGTTTCCACCGTAATCAAGAAACTGCAAAAGGTTTTCACGCTTGTCCATTCTTATCACCCGACTTTGCAAGTACGTCTTCAAGCTTTGCTCCGAATTTTTCGTAAACCGTGTATGCAAGACTTTCAATAGGCGGCTTTGCGGCTTTCATCTTGTACATACGCTTGCCCTCACTGTCTGTGCAGGATACCAGACTTCCCACCTTTGTGGGATAGTTTTTGTTGTTTATCCGCTGAATTTCATTATAAAGTTCTGTTAGATGAGTGACATAAAATCCCCTTACCCCCACTGCCGCTATAATTTCAAGATGAATTTTTGCAATGTTTAAGCACTCAACTGGCGTGGTTGACTGAATGGATTCGTTGAGAATAACAAGACTTCTGTCGGTCATATATTCGCAGATTTTTTTCAGCTCCTTGATTTCCGTGGTAAATCGGCTTGAATTTATTCCGACAGCTTCTTCCTTTGGAAAATGGGTGAATATGTAATCGGCAGGGGAAATCTCTGCACTTTCCGCAGGAACGTACAATCCCATTTGTGCCATTAAATGACATACTCCCACCGCTCTTGCGAAAGTGGTTTTTCCGCCGTTGTTTGCTCCCGTCACCATATAAAACCGTGCGTAATCTGACATATCAATATCGTTTGCAACAATTTTTTCGGTCAGAATTTCCTGCGGATTTTGCGTAACAAGCTGCCTGTAGAAGTTGAGGTCAAAGACGTTTTTCAGCCTTGTAACACGCTTCTCAGAGGGGAGAAATTTCGGTCGGCACATTTTCATTCCCCTTGCCCTAACACTTGATATAAACTGTGCCGCTCCGCCATAGAAGTCAAGCTGTGATTCCAGCTCCGAAAGGTCTGAAAAAACCGAGGAACGATAGCTTTTAAGTGCTGCGGCAATCCGCAGGGCGAACTCCTTTGTGTATTTGCTCAGTTCACGGAAAAGGGCAGTGTCTATATCAATGGGAGTGTGCCTTGTTGCCGAGTTGAAATGCTCCTCGCCAATAAACTGCTCTCTGCCTGCAAAACTTTTGAACACAAGCTTTTCAAGAATATTTCCCTTGGGATAAATTTTGTCATATCCGATTTCAAGCAGTCCTGCACTGTCGGGATTCATAGCCGAATCAAAATTAACACCGATTTTTACGCTCCGTATGGTTTTTGAAAAGGTATCTTTCAGCTGTGAAATGCTGTATGCTATTTCGAAAATATTCTCTCTTTTTGGCAGTTTTTCAAAAAAACTGTGCAAGCCTTTTTACCGCTACCGACTTAATTGCGTGATTATACTTTGCAAAGAACCTGTTGATGTTTTCAATGCAGCCGAGAAATTCTTCAAGGCTGTCCATATGGGTCTTAATCTGCATAAACGAGTTGACACAATCAACATCTGAAAAGTCAATTCTGTTTCCTGCGAGTTCATTTATCAGCTGTCGAAATCTGCCGTTAAGTTCGGGGACATTCATAAAGTCCTCAAGACAATCCAGCCTGTAATCAAGGGTTTCAATGTCATCTGTAAACTCTTTCATTTTAGATGTTGCGACAGCAAAATTCATAGGTGCAATAAGTTTTGCTATGTTATCCGTTTCAAGATTGACCATAAAATCCTGCGGATAATTTTCATATTTTTTCTGCCGCTTTTTTGCATACTCCTCAGCCTCCGCCGACGGATAGAACAGATCTACATAATCGGTAATTTTCATTGTTTTCACTCCACAATTTATTTTGCTGTAACAATATTCCCGTCACTAATCTCAATAACCCTGCCGCATTGCTCCGCAATCTTCGGGTCGTGGGTAACTATAACAACCGTCCTGCCCTGTTTGTTCAGGGACTTGAAAAGCTCCATAATCTCAGCGGAAGTCTTTGTGTCCAGTGCTCCCGTCGGTTCGTCCGCCAAAATCATTGACGGTTCATTGACTATCGCTCTGGCAATTGCCACACGCTGCTTCTGTCCGCCCGAAAGTTTGCTGCATAGCTTTTTGGCAAGCTCCTCAATGCCTACCGATTTCAGTGCCGCAAGGGCTTTTTCTTTCTTGTCACTGACTTTCTTTTTGGAAAAATTCAGCGGTATCATCACGTTTTCCAGTGCCGTGAAATCCTCAACCAGTGCAAAATCCTGCATAACCATCCCGATTTTCTCGTTTCTGATTTTTGCATACTGACTTTCGGAAAGGTCTTTCACAAGCACATCATCAATGTAGTATTCGCCCTCCTGATAGTTGTCAATGCAGGCTAAAATATGCAGAAGCGTTGATTTTCCTGCACCCGATTTTCCGATAATCGCAATAAGCTCACCGTCCCGAATTTCTGCCGAAACACCGTGGAGAGCCTTGAATTCGTTGGCTTTCTTTGAATTATATATTTTTACTATGTTATTAAGTTTTACCATTACTATTCCTCCGATAATATTATTGCTTTTTTTATAGCCTTTGATGTAAGGATAATGCAGAAAATGATACAGGATACCAAGATATATACAGCACACACAATCAGGCAAATGGTGATCTGTTTCCAGCCCAATGTAATTACTGTTTTGCTGAACAATCCTGCCTTGTAGAAAATCAACGATCCTGCTATTGAAATTATCAAAGACACAATGCAAATCAGCCCATTGTAAATTACATTGATTGTAAGCAACTGTTTTCTTTTTGCACCACCCAAAAACAGTATGGCTTCGTTTCTCATATTATTTTTGCAGTTAATCGCATTAACGCTCACTGACGCAATCAGTACAAGCAGGTATATTGCACACATTATTGGCATCAATGTGTACAACTCTCTATAAACAATGGTCTGACTGTTGTTGTTCAACTGAGAAAACTGTATCGCAAATGATAATACAGAAAGATTCTCGTTGATATATTTTCTGTTGTAAAGCTTTTCATCATCGGAAATATTCCGGTTGTACTTTATAAAAAGGGAGTCTGACATTACTGAATCCAAATCGGTTTTATTCCACTCCTTATCTGTAAAAAACAATACAGGTTCATTATATACAATGCTGTCCGCTGAATACCCAAGAGATTCGAGTTTCAAAGCAATCTCCTCGTTTGTAAAGCCTTTGTTTTTAAGCTGGTCATTCAGACAGTTGAAATGTGTAGAAAGCATTAACTGATAGGATGGTTCATTTGATTCATATTCCGAGTTTGCTCCAAGGTATTTTTCATTATCACCAATTACACCGATTATTCTGACCTTCAACGTTCCATTTTCAGTTTCAAATTCAGCAATATCATTAACATTATAGCCTTGATAATTTCGGGTAATTACAGCCTGCGGTATATCATCGGATTGCTTGGAATCAGTTATCCACGAACCTTTTTCTATTGTCGGGCGAAAAAGATTTGCAGAATAATCATCATATACAAGTGCATATGCGGTCTTAACCTCGTTAGTTTGTGTATCAACGCCTGTTTGCAGGGACGCAAAGTTTACAGACGAGATAAAATCAACATCTTTCAGCTGAGTTTTGATTTCATCTGTGTTTTCCAAAAGTCCGCCATTTTCATTATCTTTCAAAAAATATCCACCACAATACAATCCCTCGCCATTAAGCAGCGGTTTGACAGCCTCATATGAGGAAGCCTTTTCGTCTATTATCGATGTCATAATTATTCCGATAACAAAAACAGCAATCAGCTGGAGGCTTATTAAAACATTGATAAACGAGTGCTTTTTCAGGAAGATACCGATAACCCTGCCGTATAACTTAATTCTCATTTCAATCCCTCCTTAATTTTTTTGCCGAGATTATGATGAAGCAAAAACAGATTAAGAAGATACGATATTGCAGAGTAAATCAAAATTATTTCTGCGTAAACATATGGATTATATGCAGCTTTCATAAGCGGAAATTTAGCTGAAAGTACAGTAAGAATAAATTTATCATAGCACAAAGCTGAAATAATGCTTACAGGAAGCATAATAAGAATAATCTCATTTGCGGTTGATATGCTCAGATTTGAGGTTAACCCTCCGCAGATACGCATAATGGTCAGTTGTCTTGTTCTGCTGATAATGATGTAATTATACAGAATGGAAATGTTCAATGCCGAAAGAATGGCAATGATTACCGAAATCAGTACAACTGTTATGTAGTAGGAAGTGTTTGATGCCAAGTCGAATGCCGGTTCATAAAGAGTGATTTTATCTTTGAAAAATTCGCTGATATATGCGGTAAAATCATCATATTCAGATTTAGTGATTTTATTGTTGAGTGCAAGATAAACCCCGTCGTTCATAATTGTATCGTCGGGGACTGAGCTGAACGGAACATAGATACTGTAAAAAAAATAGCTGCTGTTAGCAGGGTTTATTGTGCCGATAACATCATAGCTCTGACCGAATGCTGTAACCGAATTTGTATATTCGGGTGCTGAAGTCGGCTGATTTACATTTCCGCTGCCCATTACAACAGCCTTTTTTTCTCCGTTTGAATATTGCTCCTGCGTGAAAAAACTGCCGTCCTTAATTACAAGGTCATCAATCATTGGCTGAAATACTTTATCGGAATATTCAAATTTTCCTTCAGAATACTGAAGATAGAATGCGACAGGTATTTCCTCATCAATTCCGCTTACCTGCGTGGACGAAAAACAGGTAATATATGAAACATCACCCATAAGCTTATTCGGCATATTCTTCACAAACTCACAAAAATTTTTTTTTGTAATAATGTCATTTATGGAAAAACCGACAGCATAGCTGTCAATTTCGCCGTCCTCAATATTTTTGCTGTACTGATAGTACAATCCAACACCGAAAAACAAAACCCCGAATGAAACAAACATAGAAATCACAAGTAGAACCAGCATACCGGTATGATTTTTCATCATATTTCTAAGATTTTTCAGCGTGTACATTCTTTCCTCCTTCAAACCCATTAAGCAATGCATTATCTGATGTTATTCAGATAATGCATTGCCTTTGTAAAATGTTCAATTGATTTTTATTAAAATTTCTTTAATGCATATTTAATTCGGAGCAAAGCCCGATGTAAGCGTAGCTTTTCATCGGCTGCGACGAGGCAAGCTTGCCGCAGGAGCTTTAGCTCCTCAGGGTTATATATTAGTAATCAGACTGAATATCCTTAAAAACTCTATTATCTTTCATGACTAGAGTTCTGGCAGAATACTTATAACTAGTATTACGGTTATGGGTTGTTGTTGCTTTCAAAAGCTGACCTTTGGACAGCGTACCTTTTTTCCATCCAGAAGGAGTATAAGAACCGATTTTTGCTGCAGAAGTCTTGTAATAAAGGGTTGACTGTACAGAGTAATTTGTTTTTGTAGTTGAAAGATTCGTTACCGTTCCCACTGAATCTGTCTCGCTTGGAGTATAAGACGTATATGCAAGTATAATTCGATAACTATCCTCATATGATGCTTGATACGCACTAGCACCTATAGCACTCATAGAAGCCATTATCATAACAGCAGCACCCATAGCCGCAATTTTCTTCTTAAGTTTCATATTGAAAACCTCCTTGAAATTTTTTATTGCTTTCATCATAAGACAAACGCAATACTCCCGACCTAAAGTCTGTATTCTAAAAAAACCATCTTTAAGCAAAGTAAAAGACAATTTCTATACTTGCTATGACAAGTATTACAGTACTTTGAAAACCTTTGAATCAATCTTCTTCCTGCACAAAATGATTAATTCAGCTCAAAACTATACTAGTGTAGATCGTAATAGTCGAATATGCCAATCTTTTGAATTGTGTTTTTTGATGCTTATCTCTTGTAGATGTTCTTTGGCTCTTTAGTCTGATATCCACCGTATGCCGAAGCTGCTCCACAAGCCAAAATTGCTGTATGTTTTGCAATCTTCTGAATCATTTCAGCTAGTAGTTTTTTTAAACTTTTCACATTAATCACTTCCTCTCTCTTTAATCTTTGCTGCAATCATGAGCAAGGCAATTAAAAAAGTTGTTAATATAATCATTGTACCTAGATAACTTCTCGAAAGAAACAATCCGGTACAATTAATTATTAAAGTTATAACTATCCCTATTATTTTAAGCTTTATTCTTTTCGAATCATCAATTGGTTTATTCTTATTCTCTATAGGACCCAAGATAGAAACTATCAGTTCAGTAACACAGATTAAAACAATAATAATCAATAGGGAGAATTTATTAGAAAATATACTATTGGCTAAAGCGGTTAATATGAATGTAGTACACATCAATAGATTGCACCTAAAGTATGTGTCGGCATGATAGCCTCCGGTGAATGATCTGATAAGTATAAATAGTGTAAGAAAAACAATACTTTCGATTATATGATGAATAAGGATACCTGCTATTACAACAAGAACTATGTTAAGTAACGATGAAATACTTATTTCTATTCCATATCTATAAAAGTCTTGTACATCTGATTCATCACTGATTACATCTTGTTCCGTAATAAAATTAACAATCTGAGATACCAAGTAATTCATAATTTTCACCTTGCTTTTTTTGAATTTTACAATATAAAATATCTTTCGTCAAGCGTTTTGGCATATTGTGCAGTTTTCAGGCACAAAAAAATAACTCGGCATAAGCCGAGCTATCATATGAGTTAAGTTTCTAAGATTATAGAGCAGCAGAAAGCATTGTCAATTTCATAGTAATCATATCTTCCACTGTATTTATTTACTATGTCCCTAATAATAGAAGTGCCAAGTCCATGGTTTATGATATCTTTCTTTGTGGTTTTTAATTTTGGATTTTCGCTAATAACAGACTTATCTAGAGAATTTTTCACTATAAATGTATAAATGTTGTTTTCTTTACTGATTTCCAAATAGATAAACTTGTTTAAATCTGGCGGCATAGCTTCACAGGCTGTGATCGCATTTTCCAAAGTATTGCTCAATAAGTCACATAGATCAAGCTCATTGATACCTACAAAGTCATTTACCGTAATACATGACACCTTTATTCCTAAAGTTGATGCAGTAGACAATTTAGAGTTGATTATTGCATTTGCAACTGGATTATTGGTTTGAACAAATGTCATTGTAGCTTTAACAATGCCGTTGGATTGTTCAATAAATTCCAAAGCATCTTCGGTTTTGCCACTTGTGAGCAATTCATAAACGGTGGTAAGTTGATCCTTTATATCGTGCCTTATTTTTCTGATCAGCTCGTATTGAGTCTCCGCATTATTAACATACTGTTCCATATACTGTTCTTTTACGGATAGTACCTTCATATTCTTTATCTGAGCATTCTTGAAGAAGAGTGAATAAATAACGTAAAACATTAGGAAATTCAGTATAATGATAACCAGGTATGATAAATTGATGTATATTCTTTGCGTATCATCCGCATTGAGTGAAAGTACATGGAGAAGTGATACTAGAATAAAGGAAGATATTAATACTGTGATAATCGGAGACCAATCTGATATTGTATAACTGTCAGAGAATTTGAACAGCTTGATTATAATTTTCAAGGAGATCCAAAGAGAAATCTGGATTACAATCAAAGTCATGAATCTTACGCTATTATCATTTGTAATCAAGTCCTTGACGCTTATTCTATTTAGAGATGATAATAAATTAAGTTCAACAGAAGTGATAAGCAGCAGAATAATATTGGGAATGATCGTTGATAGTAGTTTTTTAATAAATACTGTCGTTAAAGGCAATAATGGCA
>NZ_QTYG01000063.1:0-11833 GCF_003462045.1 Ruminococcus sp. AM31-15AC
ATTTTTCTATATTTTTTTCTCATAATAATCCTCAAATTTCTGATTTCACAAAAGCACCTATTAATGAAATAAAACAGGCTGATTGGCAAAATGTTAATGTAAATCAGCCAATCATATTTTTCTATATTTTTTTCTCATAATAATCCTCAAATTTCTGATTTCACAAAAGCACCTATTAATGAAATAAAACAGGCTGATTGGCAAAATGTTAATGTAAATCAGCCTGCTAAATTATCATATTGAAACGCTGAAATAAAACCTTATTTTTTCTGTATTAAATAACCCACATCAAAAATACAACCCTCTTTATTCGCGATTTCATCAATAGAATTAAAATAGGTCGTATTTCCATCATTGTGTTGTGCTTCAGTATAGTTGCTGTATCTATTAAATGTCGCTATCATACCTGAGTTATCATCTTTTATTCCAGCAACAGAATGCTGTTTTTGATATGTGACAACTTTTGCGAATGCTCCTAACTCAATTGAACTTTCGTACTTATATGAAAAATAAGCAACATTACCATTTGTAAACTCGCTATCCATTTCTTGAGCTAAAGCATTGCCAAAATCAAATGCATATTCTAAATCACCAATTTTAGGGTTCTTGTAAGTTTTATATGTTAGGTTGAGAGAGTCTAGCCAATCCGATACTTTATCCGGGTTACTACCATAAAAACCATCTTTTAAATAATCGGTTTTATTGGAAAATAATCCACCAGTAACTATATCTAAAACTAAAGCATTATATTCAAACTCTGCTGCGGTTTTGAAAAAGTTAACATTTTCACCAGCTAATGTTGCTGCATTAAAGGCTGCCATTAATTCGCATATTACTCCATGCATAGGCACATCTGCAAACATTAATCCACCATCATCTGAAAAATTTCCGTTGGATTGATTAATAACTAGCATCTTTTCGTTATAAAAATATATATTTTTATCATCGCCATATTTTTTAAGACCAATTTTGGTATTATTCGTGTAATTTTTCATGGCTCTATTGATTTTATCATTAGAAGTATAAGTCCAGCCAACATACTGCATATAAGCATCGCCAAACCTCGTCCAATCAGCAATAGCACAAGTCATAAATCTTGCATTATTTATTCTATCTGTTGATACTGAAATTTGATTGTTTTTATAGCTTAAGTATAAAGGTTTACCTATAGTATCGTTGTTTTCATAATACAAAACTTTTGAGCGTATCACCAGACCATTTTCGCCAAGCAATCCTTTAGCACCGTTATTATAAGGTAGTACTTCCCATATTTGTCCCTGCAAGTTTAAGTCATTGCCCATAAATACAGAATAACTTCCGTCATCATTTAAGTTTAGGGTCAATACCAATTTTTCATTATTCAAGGCATGAATTTTATATCCGGCATCGCACCATTCAAACTTAAATTTCTGATTATTGTTACCTGTATAATTATACATTATCAAAGGCGCCCCTGCGTTAGTGGAGTTGTCTTTTACATCCATATAGTATTCTGGATAAATACCTACCATTTTAGCAAGATAATATGTCTCTCCATCAAGAAAATCATATTTATCGCCTAAAACGTCAGGTTTATCCAAAGGATAAGGATCTTCAATATCCGAATATCCATCACCATCTGAATCGTCATTACTTTCAGGGTTAGAATTCATTATAAAATAATAACCAGCAGTTACTTCCTGCTCTTTGTGATCCATTATAATAGTCTTATAAATCGGTACAGGTTCAATTTCAACACCATCTTCTAATCCGTCATGGTCAGTATCGGGCAGATCGTATCTGGTATGAACTATCTGTCCGTTCTGAACTCGTATACCAGCTAATTCAAAAACATCATACAAACCATCACCGTCTGTATCTTTTGTGTCAAAGAAAGTATCCAATGCAATTTGGGAATAAATATCGGCTAAATCATTAGTTGTAATGGCTTTGTAGAATTCACCATGAGTCATCTTTGCCATATGTTCAAGTGTTTTATCATCAGAACCTAAGCCAAACCCAATAGTGTAGATCGAAATATCTAAACTATCCGCTGCTTTTAAATATGAATCAGAAATATTACATCCACCATCAGACATAAATACGATCATTTTTTTTGGAGCATCAGTTTGTGTTTTTAATAACTCTATTGATTTATTTATTGATGCATTAAAATTATTGCCTCCAGTAGAATAAATCTTTTCAAGTGAGTTTAGTAAATTATTTTTATTGCTTGCCGAAGTAAATCCACAAAGTACTTTAGGCATACTATCTTCAGCTAAAATAGCAACGTTGTCTTTAGATCTCAAAATATTGATAAATTATTTAGCGGCTTTCTTTCTACCTGCTTCATATGGATCGTTGTATTGCATACTACCCGAACAATCAATGACCAAAACTGTGCTTAATCCACTTGGAGCATAATCATAATAACTCGGATATAATTCAGTAGACCATGCTTTGTACCATTCTTCCCTGTTAACAATCATATACTTACTGAAGTGTGTAGTTTCCACACTTACAGTTGAATTCTCCTCGTCAAGTATGGTATCCAGCTCAACAAAATTGTCATTTTCTTCATCATACCATAAAAACAGTAGGTTGTCAAACTCAGTATCACCAAGCTTTGACTTGTCGATCACATAAGTAAGCGTAGCCTTATCGAACTTCGAAGTCGTTTTGATCTCAAAAGGCTCACCGATCAAACCCACAACATCAGAACAAAGAATGTCTTTATTCATAATGCTTTCAACAGTTGTTGTTTTTTGAATATTGCCTGTACCCTCCATAGCTATACGGACTTCTGTAACAGCACAATCTTCATTTTCTACTTTATGGACAAACGTCTGCGAACGCTTTTCATCGCCATCTAATATACCATTTCCATTTGTATCCGGGTCAAGCGGATCGTCTTCAAAATAAATCTCATCGCCGTCGTCAAGTCCGTCATCATCCGTATCAACTTTGAGAGGATCAGTTATGTAAGTGTTGATCTCCTCGCCGTCATTAAGTCCGTCGCCGTCCGTATCATCATTATAAGGCTCTGTACCAAGTTCATACTACTGAAGATTTGTTAATCCGTCTTCATCAAAATCCTCATCACCGTCTGTAATTCCGTTTTCATCTGTATCAATCAAAGTCGGGTCAGTTCCGGTAACAAACACCTCATAATAGTCATCAAGAAGATCACCATCGGTATCTACCAACGTGCTATCACTTCCAAGATACTGCTCAACGCAGTCAGGAAGCTTATCTCCATCGGTATCTTTGAGAAGCTCCCAATTATTCATATCTTCAAAGAAATCAGGTAAGCCATTGTCGTTTTCATCCTTCATATACTGCCATTCATCGACAGGTATATCCAAAGGCTCTGAAACAGTGCCAACCAATTCGCCAGCATTGCCACTATAGTTAGCGTTTACGCTTGGACAGTTGAAAGTTATTGTATCCGCAATAATGACAACATTATTGAGATTCAGATTCTGAGCCATTATCTCAACGTTGCCGAAAGGAGCATATACCAGACCATTAAGATTAACGTTCTGGCTGTCAATCACAATATCTCCATACTTTGAAAAGATGACAGAATTGTTTGTGTTTTTTACCTCGCCGTTAAGGGTAACATCTTCAAAGGCTTTAAGCGCCGTGTTGATATTTATGTTGCCTGTAAGAGTAGCATTACCCTCAACCTCCAGCGGATCATTGATGTTTATGTTTATTTCTTCAAGAGTGTAATCCTGTGAATATTCATCAATATTATTGCCTGAAAAATAGGCTGAATCGATCTTATCAAAGATATATATCATTTCTTTGCCTGCATTCTCAGTTTTCGTACCATTAACGTTCAAATTCCCATTTGAAACTATTGTGCCGTTTGTCGCTATATTTCCATTCACACAGAAATTGTTAGCATTAATGGTGATAGACCCCTCTGTATCAGAAGCGGCAAACATTGTGTAGGGATACTTTTCTGCTGCCTCCTCTGCTACTGCCGGCAAACTCGGTAAAAGAGTTGCCGCCATAGCTACACTCATTACGCCGGAAAGTATTCGTTTGAAGTTGCTTTTAAGTTTTATAACTTCTCCTCCATTTCCGCAATACGCAAATATATATTCAACTCTATATATTCGAAATACTGCATATTATCAGTCCGTATTGTGATTGTTCAGTATTGGTTCTACGTCAGAAAAACCAATAATTCACATATCTTAGTTCATTGGAATCACCAAACCTCTCTGCCTAAAGCATAAACTGTAAATTAATACAAAACCTCCGCACTGTAAACAGTGACCGTTTCGTAAGATGTGCCCTTGTAGACCTTTGCAACTGTTTTAACACGGTAGGTTCCGCTGCCAATCGGCGAGAATGAGTTAGGATAACTGCAATACCAGCTGTTAAAAGTTTTGCTCCAGTCGGTTATTTTGCGCCATGACATTCCGTCTTTTACCTGCAAGGTCTGAGTTACAACGATTTTAGTTGTTGTTCCCGATATTCCGTAAACTGTGCTTTTACAAGATGCTACACCGCCGGAAATAGTCAAATTACAATTGACACTATCCGTATACAAATAACAGGGAGAAACAACACTACCATTATCAGGCGGAACAGCAGCCGACACTGTAGCTCCTCCAACTGAGCAGAAAACAAGGCAAGCCATAAAAATGGGTACAATTTTTTTCATAATATCTCCTCCTACAAAAAATGAGTGCAAGAGAAATTTTTCCTCTTACACTCTTAATGACAACAAAATATTCGGCTTTGTGAGCTGTTTTTCAAAATTTATTTCAATTTTGTAGACTTGCACAATTCTAGCACATCGTCTTTGTTCATATTGCTTTTTATTTGTAAGATATACCTACCATTATCCCACATAATACAGAAATCATGGTTGGTACTTTGAATAAGATATTCCTGTCCTGATTCATCAGTGTAGTATTCAAGTTCAGAATGTTCGTTATCAAAATAACCTGAGTAACTATCATGAACGAATTGCTCGAAAAAGATATATTTATCACCATTAAAATAAGCGGCGAATATTGTTCCGCTGTCCCGGTTATAATCAGATAATTCAAAACCGTCGGGCAGATTTGAGATCGCATATTCTTCTTCAATAGTCGCCTGATAATCTTTTTCAGTATCGCTGTTTACCGAAACGGCAGTGTGATCTTCGAAAATACTCATAAAGAAATCATGAACCGCCTCACGCACCGCTTCAACGCTCAGCGAGGATGCCGATAAAATTATTACAACAGCCGCTATACACGCCGCTCGTCTTCCTCCGGTACATATCAAATTAAAATACGGTTTATTCCTTCTTCGTATAAGTTTGTCCATCTTACGTTCGAACTTTTCTGAGAACTCGGCATTAACATCAAAATTTACAGAGTCAATAAATTCATCAAGCTTAGGTTCAAAAGCCTCGCCTATAGCTCTTGATAATATTGAATAGTTATCCATTATAAATGCCCTCCTTTTCAAGCAGCTTTGCAAGACTATCCTTTGCGTGCTGAAAACGCTGTCGTGACGCCGCATTGGAAATATGCAGTGCTAACGAAATCTCACTGTACCTCATGCCAAGAGTGATTCTCAGGTAAAGAATTTCCTGATCGGTATATGAAAGCCGCTTGATACAATCAACTATATTATCGTAATTTCTGTCACAAAGCGTCTCGTCTGTTAATTCGGGAATATCTTCGCTTAAATTCATAGCTTTAATGTGTTCCTTTTCTTTTTTCAGTAAATTCAAAGACACGTTTCTAACAGTAATGACAATATAATAGTCCAATTTGTGAGATTCTAAATTTTTAATTTTTTGAAAACTTTTTGCGAGACTAAAAAAAGTCTCCGAACAAGCTTCTTCGGCTAACGTTTTATTTTTCAAAATATTAAACGCAATCGCATAAGCCTTAGACCTATTTTGATTATATAAATCCTCAAATGATTTCTTATCGTCTTCGTTATCAATTAAGGTTAAGTATATTGCAAGCATAATGCCCCCCATTTATTTTTGTTTATCATTTTCATACAGCAAAACCAAAAACTCCGCCAACGCCCGTAATTTCGCCTTAAACTCGTCAGATATTTCAACGGATTCCTATGCTGTCCTACCCTCCAAGGCATCCTTAACCGCCCGGTTACACAACCGCCACCATTTCAGCTTACTCCCGTTATGGTATTCCTTGCGAAGAATCTCTGTTGCAGAATTAACAGCCTTGTTTACAGCGTTTCTGGTGATCAGCATATAGTCCGCAATGTCGTTAACGGAGGTCTCTTCATACCCGAATGCACCATATTTTCTGCCGAGAATTTCTCTGTCCCTGGCTGATAAGTTTTCAAACAATTCCTTGAAAAGCTCAAGGCTAACTTCAATGTAAACCTTGTTATCGGGGTGCAGATCGTTAACGACAAGCCCAGGATTTTCAATGTACTCAATTCCGTTCTCTGTTTCCGCCCGTATCATCAGCGTTTCCGTTTTAAAAGAGAATGACAGACAGCTTTGAACGGTTTTCCTGTCCATGCCAAGCTCCTTGGATATATCCGAATTTGACATACCTTCATTATGCAGCTTGCGGCATCTTTGTATTTTTGAGAAATCGGAATGTGAAAGTCCTGCCGGAGAACTGAAATTTTCAATAAACTCCTGCATTGCATATCGAAGTTGGGGAGTAAGATATGTCAGTAGACTGCCCTTTCTTGCGTCATATTTTTTTGCTTTCAACTTTTCAAAGAACGTAAGACAGCCAACCTGAACAAGGTCTTCAAAGGTATCGCTGAAACGCAAATAATTTTTGTAGTCTTTTGCGACCGCAGCAGCAACGCTATGTATAAACCCGACATTCTGCTCGTACAGATCATATAAAGCTTGCATATTACCGTCATAATATTTCGATATCAGTTCCTCATTTGTCATTCTTAACCGCCTTTGGTCTACCTCTCTTCGGAACGTCAAAACCGCATAATTTGTAAAGATTTTCAGACTGCATTTGCTGTTCAAATTCCTCATTGCTGAATTCGGGAGAGGTCATTGCTCTATGGTACAGTTCTCTGCTTGTCGCAGAAGAACTGATTTTTGTTTTCCATCAATAACTTTTCTCTGATAGCTCCGCATAACCCTGTTAAGACAGCGCCGATATGACTGATATTTCGGATTATCTGCGTTTTCTTCCTTAATTCTGACCGTTCTGTAAGCCATCTGATTACAGGTAAATCTCGGATTTTCAGGTGCAGGCTTATCGCAGTATCTTGTTTTGTAGCCTTTGGTCATAAGAAAAAATCGTCCGCAGTGCTTGCATCTGCGTATATGATGTCCTGCCATAAGACCTTTTAGAAAATCGACCTTTAAAAAGCTCTGCAATCTCTCAACATGGTAGTATTCCGCAATTACATACTCTCCGCAGCCATCGGTTATTTCTTTGGGGATCATATTCATTTCAAGAAAATCAGCGCTTGTATACGACATATATTCATTCATGATAGGATTTGCGGTCATCTTGTACGCCATAGGATTTGTAAGAAAGTCGTAGTAAGCGGCGGCAAAATTTTCGGGATCAAGCTTTTTTAGATGTGACAGAAAGTCGTTTACAAAGTAATACATAGTCTTATTGAAATTAAAAATATCATCGATCATAGGCTTGTAAAGACTTGCGGTCTTGTAATAAAGTTCCCAGTTTTCGGAATTCATAATTGTGCCGTCCATATCAGTAAATCCTTTGAAAAATTCGACAGCATTCTGAGTATCAAGAACCTGAAATATTTTATGTTTTTTTAAAGCCGTATCTATTTCGACCATCATGCTGTTAAGCCTGCCCCAATTCTCTTTTGAGGGCGGTATATATTCAACGGAAATATCCTTTTCAGCATTGATTTCATGGTTCATTATGTATTCCGCCGATCTATACTTATCATATATCTCTTCGAATTCGGAAGGAGAAATATTCATACACGACTCCGAAGGCTCACCCAATAAAAATTCCTGACCGTTGACCTCAATCATATTCCCTTTGACATAAAAACAAATATCGTTAAACATAATTACACCTCAAGGCTGTCGTTTTTACAGTTTCCAAATTAAGTATATCATATTTTGCCGCAATATGCAACTGAAAATGTCGTGTTGAATAAAAAAATAATGTTATGTGATTTTATTCATTTTCTGAATTTCCGCATATAATAATATCAGAGGGTAAAAAACGCACCGCAGATTTCGTTTTCTGCGGTGCGTTTTTGTTTGCAGAACCGAGGTCAGCGGCTTTGCATATTAAAAGGAGGTCGATAAAATGAAAGAATTAAAAATGTACAGCAGCGAGTATATTATGAATACTCCGATGAAACCGATCGAATATTGTGTTGACGGTTTGATCTCGCAAGGATTGTTTATTCTCGCAGGAGCACCGAAGGTCGGAAAGTCATGGTTAGCGCTTGATATGTGCTTGTCTATAGCAAAAGGAGAAAAGGTGCTTGGAAAAGAAACGTCCTGCGGTCATGTGGTATACCTTAGTTTAGAGGACAGCTTGATACGTCTGCAAAACAGGTTGTACGAACTGACAGACGATCCGTCCGATAATCTTCATTTTGCAATTATGGCGGAATCAATTTCAAATGGTCTGCCTGAACAAATTGAATACTGCAGGAAGCGGTTTGACGATTTGAAAATTGTTGTGATAGATACTTTGCAAAAGGTACGTAACGAATCGGAGTCAAGCTACAGTTCAGATTACAAAGAACTATCCGTTCTAAAAAGTCTTGCGGACAAGCTTGGTATAGCTATAGTTCTGGTTCATCACACACGAAAGTGTTCCGACGGCGATCCGTTCAATATGATTTCAGGCAGTACAGGTTTGAGCGGTTGCGTTGACGGAAGTATGGTTCTGATTGAAAGCAAGCGTGGAAGTCGAAAAGCTAAACTGTATTGCGTAGGTCGTGATATTGAAAATCAAGAGATCAATGTTGTGTTTGAAAGCAGCAGATGGAAAGTGTCTGATGAGATTAAAAATATCGAACCCGACTATTTCCCCTTTGCTGTTCACGACTTTATGGTAACTCAGAAAAAGTTTAAAGGCTCTGCTACTGAACTTGCTGAAAAGTTATCTGCTCTGCTGGACAAAGAAATGTTTTCAAATCGTGTCAAAAAAGATTTAATTCAACACGCTTATGAATTGCTGGATTACGGAGTGACGTTTGAATCCAAACGCAGTAACGGACAACGAATAATTATTCTGAATTACGATATGAAAAGTGACAGCAGTGACGGCAGAAATCTTATGCCGGAGGTGTGTGAAAACGCTGCCCCTGCTGTCCCTGTTGAAAACAGCGAAACGCTCGAAAACCCTTTAAATACGTTGCTTGCAATTGGTAAGTCCGAAGTTGATGCAGAAAGATCCGCTGTCACTGTTTGCAATCCTACTGACCCTGTTGATATTGTTACTGACACTGATGACAATGCAAAGGTTTATGAAGTCAAGTTAATGAGTCTTGATGAAGTGCTGCACATGTCAGCTAATAAAATAAGAAGTCAGCTTGCGAATAAGGGGATTGAAATTCCGCCGTTTGAAACGCAAAGAAAGGCAACGTAAGCCGATTTGCGTGGCTTGAATTTTTGTCGGGTAAGTCTAGCAGAAACAGCTTAAAAGCCGACACAGGCTATTTGTGAGCCGCTGTGGGCGATATGTGGGAGAGGTTTTAATTCTGATAATAAAAGGCGATTGTCAATCTGCACAAATACCGGATATGCAGAGGTTAAAGTAAGCATAACTAATAATTTGCAAGTTAAAGCGACGGTGTCGCACTCACAGCGGACAGCAAAGCTGACCGCAATATTTTGCCGAAATTACGGAGGTTTTCGGCTCTCGAGTAAAAGGAGTCTTAATTTGCAAAAGTATGAAACGGAGGTGTCGCAGCAAGTAAAAAATCAATAAAAATGCGGAAATATCGCCCTTTGGAGTGTGCACCAAAAGGTAATACCGCAGGAAACGGAGGTAATTATGGCAAAGAAAATAGGAATAAGCTTAGACAATGAAACTTTGGAACTTTGTGATGAGTATGCGGAGAAAACTTCGCACTCACGTTCAGAATTTATAGCCAAGGCGATAAGGGAGTATGTTTCCTCAATTGAAGTCGGCAGGCAGAAGAATATCATCGCAAAAAATCTTGCAGATGAAATCGTGAAAGGTAGCGAGGCAGGGATAACTAAAATCTCAAAAGGCTTGTTCAGATACGCAGTTGAGCTAGAAATTGTGATTATGATACTGTCGGAGCTGGCTGATATTCCTCCGAAAGTTATAGCGGAGTATCGCAAGGAGGCGGTGCGTAACGTTCGCAGGACAAGGGGTAAAGTTAACCTTGACGATTTGATTGCAAGGAACAACCGTGAATTTGCCGAACAAAATATAGCTGAAAATTCTTGCGAATATGGCGAAGGTGATGTTATCGTTAACGCCTATGAGGTTGATGATAACGAATTGTAAAATCGGTGCGTATCAAATTCGCACAAAAAATTTAAAACGAAAGGACTGAACTGATTTGTTTACACGAATTTTCTCAACATTTGTTCCGATATATATCGGAGAGCAGGAGGTATATGGACACAAATATTATAGAAAGAAACGAAAGCTGTTGCTCCGGCAGCATAACGCAAACTGAGGATAAGTATATCAAAAGTCGTTCCGAGATCATTGACGGAATTGTTTACAACATCAACTCGGTGTTTGATATGACCTCAAAATCCACAGCTGAGGACAAGCTGAAATATTTGCTGAGATCCGCCGCTGAAAAATTATCATAAATTTATAGATTATCGCTGGACTTTCAGAATCGATTGTGATATACTATCTGTAATCTCAATCGGTTTGACAGAGTCCGCATAATGGACGGAAAGAGAGGTTAATAATGTCAGACACGAATAAGATAACGGCTTTGTATTGCAGGCTCAGTCACGAGGATGAGCTTGCGGGAGAAAGCAACAGCATTTCAAATCAGAAAGATATACTTCAAAAATATGCCGATGAACATGGATTTTACAACACCGCGTTCTACATTGACGACGGGTACACGGGAGTAGATTTCGAACGTCCTGCATTCAAACGCATGATAGACGATGTGGACAACGGCAGGATCGGCACAATAATTACAAAGGATCTCTCAAGGCTTGGTCGAAATCATCTGCACGTAGGATTATACACAGAGGAATATTTTCCGCGCAGAAATGTCCGCTATATTGCGATCAATAACAATATTGATTCCGATAATCCGGATTCCTCCGCTGTCGATATGGCGGCATTCTACAACATTTTTAACGAATTCCACGTCAAGGATACAAGCAGAAAAATTAAGGCAAGCTGTGTAATAAAATCCGAAAGAGGGCAGAGAGTCGCTTCACGTCCGCCTTACGGTTACATGAAATCTCAGGAGGATCACAACAAAATTCTGCCCAATCCCGAAACAGCGCTGGTCGTAAAATATATTTTTCAACTATGCGCTGATGGCTTGGGTCCGGCTCAGATCGCGCACAGGCTTGAGGAAGAACAGATATACACTCCTGCGATGTACGAGTACAGTCAAACGGGAAATGTTATTTCTAACTTTGATACAAGCTATCCCTACCGCTGGAATCCGACCGCAGTTGCAAATATTTTGGAGGACGTCAGCTATCTCGGACACACTTGTAATAATCCTGTATAATAAAACTTGACACATACAAAACAATCAAAGTATAATAAAAACAAAGGAGTGTGTCATCAATGGGAACAGGAAAACAATATGATGAAGAGTTTAAAAAGCAGGCAATAAAGCTCGCAAAGGAGATTGGCACCAAGGCAGCAGCAGATGAGCTGTGCATCCCCAAAGGGACGCTGGGGAC
>NZ_QTYG01000064.1:0-11724 GCF_003462045.1 Ruminococcus sp. AM31-15AC
AGACGCTTTTTGAGGCGACATTAGAAAAGTTGGGAGTAAGGCATAAGCTTATACGTCCATATACTCCACGGCACAATGGCAAGGTTGAAAGAAGCCACCGTGAAGATCACAACAAATTCTATAATTGCCATAGTTTTTATTCCTGTGAAGATTTAAACGTGCAGCTAGCTGCACGTTTAAAGAGGACAAACAATCGTCCTATGCGTCCTTTAAACTGGCTTTCGCCTATCGAATTCTTCAATAACTATCGTGTCCAATATCATTGACAAACTAACAAGTGTTTGAAAATGAGATCAAGCAAATGAGTTGCAAATGTACAATAAAATATATAAAAAACTATTGACAAAATCAAAAATATAGGTTATAATAACCTCATAGTAAAAGAGAGTAGCTGGCGGAGAGATCCGTTTATGTTTGCGTCAGTACGTTCCGATGAGGGACCGCTGCATATCTAAACGGCGAGACTTTTATTGATTAAATTGCCACAGGCGCAGTTTACCCAATAAACGTCTTGCCGATTTTTTATGCGTTTATTTTTCTGAGCCTATGAGAAAAGGAGGCTTTGAAGGGTATATCGGCAATGCTTACAGGAAAAAATAAAAAAGGTGGTATTTTATGAAGCAGTATCAGAAAAAACTTGACCAGCTTTACACTGAGTTTTCATCAGGTGAAAATGGTCTTTCAACCGAGCAGGCAGTGAAAAACTGCGAAAAGTTCGGACGAAATGTTATCACGGAGGGCAAGAAAAAGTCCATTCCCGTGATTTTTTTAGAGCAGTATAAGGACTTCCTTGTGCTTATACTCATTATTGCTGCGATAGTTTCAGCTTTCATGAAAGACGTTGAGAGCTGTGCGGTAATTCTCGTTGTTATCACAATGAACGCTATTTTGGGTACAGTTCAGACTGTCAAGCTGAAAAATCCCTGACAAACCTTAAAAAGCTTTCTGCACCGACGGCTAAGGCGCTTCGTAACGGTGAAAAGGTCATTATCCCCTCTGAGGAGATCGCAGTGGGCGACATTCTTCTTATCGAAGCAGGCGACCAGATATGTGCAGACGGCAGACTGATAGAATGTGCGTCTGTTCAGGTGAACGAGTCGGCACTCACAGGCGAGAGCGTTAATATCGACAAGGATATGAGCGATATAGAGGGCGAAAAGCCTCTTGCTGAACGTGCTAACATGGTTTATTCAGGCTCTTTTGTCACATACGGCAGAGGAAAAATGCTTGTCACTGAGGTTGGTATGGACACTGAGGTGGGCAAGATAGCCTCGCTTATCCAAAACGCATCAGAGAGAAAAACGCCTCTTCAGAACACTCTTGACGAGTTCGGCAAAAAGCTTTCCATTGCTATACTTATTGTCTGTGCAGTTGTGTTCGGACTTAGTGTGCTTCGTGGCGGCAAGCTTATGGATTCGTTCATGTTCGCTATCGCACTTGCTGTTGCGGCTATTCCTGAGGCTCTCAGCTCTATCGTTACTATTGTGCTTTCTTTCGGCACACAGAAAATGTCAAAGGAAAACGCTATCATAAGAAAGCTTCAAGCTGTTGAGGGCTTGGGCAGCGTTTCTGTAATATGTTCTGACAAGACCGGTACTCTTACTCAGAACAAGATGACAGTCAGAAAAATAATGGTAGACGGCAGGATAATCGACACTGACGCTGTTGATCTTGACGATGAAAAGGTCAAGACTATGACGAGAGCCATGATCCTTTGCAACGATTCAAGCTGTAAGGACGGCGTTGAGATAGGCGACCCTACAGAAACGGCTCTTATCAATTTTGGCACAAAGCTTGGCATTGACACTGACAAGGTGAGGGAAGATCTCCCTAGAATTTCTGAGATACCATTTGATTCGGACAGAAAGCTTATGTCAACTCTGCACGTTATCGACGGCGAGAAGGTGCTTTATGTAAAGGGTGCGGCTGACGTTCTCATAAACAGGATAACTTCAAGCGATGAGGAAAAGGCTGTTATAACTCAGCGTGTGGCAGAGCTTTCGGAAAAAGGTTTGCGTATACTTGCATTTGCAGAGAAAAAATTCGACAAGGATACCGTATGTCCAGAGGACGAGGACGGATTGGAGTTTGTCGGTCTTATTGCTATGATGGATCCTCCGAGAGAGGAATCAAAGGCGGCTGTTGCGGAATGCCGCAAGGCAGGCATAAAGCCAGTCATGATAACAGGCGACCATATCGTTACGGCTTCGGCTATTGCCCGTGAGATAGGTATTCTTGACGACAACTCAAAGGCTGTTGAGGGTCACGAGCTTGACGCTTATTCAGACGAAGAGCTTGTTGACTTTGTAAAGGACAAGGCTGTTTACGCTCGTGTTACACCTGAGCATAAAATAAGGATCGTAAAGGCTTGGCAGGCAAACAGCTGTATAGTTTCCATGACAGGCGACGGTGTGAACGACGCACCTGCGTTAAAGCAGGCTGATGTGGGCGTTGCAATGGGCATCACAGGAACTGAGGTTTCAAAGGACGCTGCCTCAATGGTGCTTGCAGACGATAACTTTGCAACTATAGTCAAGGCCATAAGAAACGGCAGAAACATTTACGAGAACATTAAAAAGGCTATACTCTTCCTGCTTTCGGGCAACTTTGCGGCAATTCTTGTGGTGCTTTTCAACTCACTGCTTGGACTTCCTGTTCCGTTTGCGGCAATACATTTGCTGTTTATTAATCTGCTTACAGACTCGCTTCCTGCTATCGGTTTGGGTCTTGAACCTCACTCCGAAGAGGTCATGAAACGCAAGCCAAGAAACGCAAATGAATCTATACTCACACGTCCTTTCCTGGGCGAGATCGCATTGTATGGAGTAGTTATAGCGATAGCAGTAGCTTCGGCTTTCCTTATGGGAAACAAGACAAGCGCAGCTCTTGGTATGACGATGGCATTCGCAGTGCTTTGCTCTGCAAGATTGTTCCACGGCTTCTCCTGCAAGAAAAAAGGTCCTGTTATCTTCTCAAAGGACTTTTTCAACAACAAGTTCGGTCTTATGGCGTTCGGTCTTGGAATGGTATTTTTAAACTCCGTTCTGCTCGTTCCACCACTTAAAGGACTTTTCAAGATAGCAGACATGACAGGTATGCAGTTTGCATGGATATACATTCTAAGCTTTGGCTCTATGCTCGTTATCCAGCTTATAAAGGCGATATTCTTTACAAAGTCTGAAAAGTAAGGCTGTAGAGTTATCTTATAAAAGTTTCAAGGCGGGCGACCTTAGGTCGCACCTACGCAATAAAAATAACCGCTCTTCGTGATGTCACGGGGAGCGGTTTTGTTTTACATATCTTCGCAAGGCAGCCAAATGCCGTCCTTTTTATGAAGTATCCTCTGATTTTCAGATCCTCTGAATTTCAGTGAGATGTTTTTCTTTTCGAGAACAAATTCGCCGTCAACGAGGTAGTCGATAAGGCTCAGCATTTCGTCTGTGTACTGTGTTCTGTATGGGGACTTTGAGCCTGCAAGCAGGTCAGTTTCAAGGGTACAGCCTGTGTAGCACCACACGTCCTTGTCGGGAAGCTCAGTTTTCACACGGTGGAGGAGTTTTGTCAGCTCAGGCTGGTTCTCAGGCTCCATAGGTTCGCCACCAAGGAGCGTAAGTCCTTTTATATAGCCCTTTGAGAGGGCGTTAATTATCTCGTCTGCGGTGGTATCGGTGAAAGGCTTGCCGTAGTCAAAGTTCCAAGTGTCAGGCTGAAAACAGCCCTTGCAGTGGTGTCTGCAACCTGATACGAACAGCGTGACCCTCACTCCTGAGCCATTGGCGATATCGGTTTTCTTTATCTCACAATAATTCATTTTCCGCTCCTTTCATACATACAACGCAGGGCAATACGATTTTGTATTGCCCCGATAGTTATATGCTGTTTGCTGTTTTATGTCAATAATAATGTTCATTATTTTCGGATTTTGCAGTTTTGAGTTTTTGAGTTTTCCTTGCTATAATGTTCATTTTTTTGACGAGTTTTGATTTTTGAACTTTTGAGTTTTAACGGCTATAATGTTCAAAATTTTGCGATTTTGGCTGAAAAAATTTTTGGGTTTTAATTATGTTTTCAAAGAAATCACAAATGCAAAACTCTTTCCTTTATCTCTTGAGTCCTGCCCTGATTCCAGAACTGCGTGCCGATGTAACCGCAGGTGCGCCTTGCAACGTTCAGAGTGTTCTGATCTCTGTTGCCGCAGTTCGGACACTCCCATACAAGCTTGCCGTCATCTTCTACTATCTTTATCTCACCGTCAAAACCGCACTTCTGACAGTAGTCGCTCTTTGTGTTAAGCTCTGCATACATGATGTTGTCGTAAATATGCTGCATAACTGCAAGAACAGCCTCTATGTTGTTCTGCATATTCGGCACTTCCACATAGCTGATAGCTCCTCCTGGTGAGAGAGCCTGGAACTGTGACTCAAAGGTGAGCTTGTCAAATGCGTCGATGTTCTCGGTAACATGGATATGATAGCTGTTTGTGATGTAGTTTCTGTCTGTTACACCCTCGATAACACCGAAACGCTTCTGCAAACATCTTGCAAATTTGTATGTTGTGGACTCCAATGGAGTGCCGTAAAGGCTGAAATCTATGTTTGTTTCTGCTCTCCACTTTGCGCAGGCGTCATTAAGGTGCTGCATAACTTCAAGTGCAAAAGGCGTTGCTGAAGGGTCTGTGTGCGACTTGCCTGTCATGTATCTTACGCATTCGCAAAGACCTGCATAACCAAGTGATATGGTGGAATATCCGCCGAACAGGAGCTTGTCGATTGTTTCGCCCTTTTTAAGCCTTGCCAATGCACCGTTCTGCCAAAGGATAGGCGCAACATCTGACGGAGTGCCTTTAAGTCTTTCGTGACGGAGCATAAGCGCACGTCTGCAAAGTTCAAGTCTTTCATCAAATATCTTCCAGAACTTATCCATATCCTTATATGACGAGCAGGCAACGTCCACAAGGTTTATTGTAACAACACCCTGATTGAATCTGCCGTAATATTTAGGCTTGCCGTTTTCGTCAAGATATGTTGTAAGGAAGCTTCTGCAGCCCATGCAAGGGTAGCACTGACCATTGCCATTCTTGTCTACCTTAAGCTCCTTCATTTTCTTTTCGCTTATATAGTCAGGCACCATTCTCTTTGCGGTACACTTTGCAGCAAGCTTTGTAAGCTCCCAATATTTTGAGCCTTCTCTAATGTTGTCCTCTTCAAGGACATATATTAGCTTAGGAAACGCAGGTGTTATATATACGCCCTTTTCGTTCTTTACGCCTTGGATACGCTGTCTGAGCATTTCCTCTATGATAGCCGCAAGGTCATCTCTTGTCTGCCCCTCCGGCACCTCGTCAAGGTACATGAAAACAGTAACGAAAGGTGCTTGACCATTTGTTGTCATAAGAGTGATGACCTGATACTGTATCATCTGAACGCCCTGAACTATCTCAGCCTTTACTCTCATTTCGGCTACCTTATTTATAGTATCCTCGTCGGCAGGGATATTAAGCTCTGCGAACTCTTTTTTTACCTCACGGCGGTATTTATCACGGGATATCTGAACGAACGGAGCAAGGTGGGAAAGTGTGATACTCTGTCCGCCATACTGTGAAGAAGCTATCTGAGCGATAGATTGTGTAGCGATATTGCAGGCTGTAGAGAAGCTGTGTGGCTTTTCTATCATGACCTCGCTTATGACAGTGCCGTTCTGGAGCATATCCTCAAGATTTACAAGACAGCAGTTGTGCATATGCTGAGCGAAATAATCGGCGTCGTGGAAATGTATCAGACCTTTTTCGTGAGCTTCAACTATATCGTCTGGGAGCAAAAATCTTCTTGTGATATCCTTGCTGACCTCGCCTGCCATATAATCCCTCTGAACTGAATTGACAGTAGGGTTCTTATTGGAATTTTCCTGCTTGACTTCCTCGTTCTCAAAGTTAAGAAGAGAAAGTATCTGCTTATCAGTAGTATTAGCCTGTCTGACGATAGAACGCTCATAGCGGTAGGTGATATAATGCTTTGCCACTGTATACTTACCGTGGCGCATGATATCGGCTTCCACCCAGTCCTGAATAGTTTCAACGTCCATAGCCCTATTCATTTCAGAGCATTTGTCCTCTATATTCTGTGCTATCTCTCCTATTTCTCCCTCAGAGAGCCTATCCTTTTCCTCCACAGTGATATTAGCTTTCGCAACGGCATTTTCTATCTTTTCCTTATCGAACGTATTCTCAGCGCCGCTTCTTTTTATTATCTTCACCTATACTCTTCCTTTCATTCTATCCTGCTCAACCACTATATATTGTGGTTGTCTGCTTTTATCACAACATAATATTGAACATTTACTATTATACCACAATCAGAATATAAGTCAAGGGCATAGAATGATAAATAATCTACAAAAATTCCGGTTAAAAACAGAGCAGTTTGCTGAAAAAGTATTACAAATGGTTACAAACACTTGATTGACAAAAAGTGTGAAAAACAATGGCATTTAAAGGATGGATAAAGGTGTGACGTGGCAAGGAACGATGTGAATGTTTTGTAAAATAAGTGGTAAAATTCAATTAACTTGTTGACAAGGGTGCATGCATATGATATAATATTAGAGTTGAATGCGCCAGTAGCTCAGCTGGATAGAGTGACTGGCTACGAACCAGTAGGTCGGGGGTTCGAGTCCCTTCTGGCGCACCAGGTCACTTGTAGTGACTGGCATAGCACGTCTTACAATTTGTAAGGCGTGTTTTTTTATTTCTGTCATTGCCAAAGCACTGTCAATGTGGTATAATATGACCATTAGGAGGCATTAACTATGAACACAGAGAAAAAGAAAACCAAGGTAGACCTTGTGACGGGGTTTCTCGGAGCAGGGAAGACCACTTTTATAAAAAATATGCCCGTTATCTTTTGGATAAGGGCTGTAAAATTGGCGTGTTGGAGAATGATTTCGGTGCAGTGAATGTGGATATGCTTCTTTTGCAGGAGCTTTTGGACGAGAATTGCGACCTTGAAATGGTCTCGGCGGCTGATAAGGATTGCCACAGACGGCGTTTTAAGACTAAGCTTATCGCTATGGGTATGCGTGGTCTTGACAGGGTCATTGTGGAGCCGTCAGGTATCTATGAGGCTGACGAGTTCTTTGACGTGCTCAGAGAAGAACCTCTTGATAATTGGTACGAGATAGGAAGCGTTATAACTATTGCAGATGCCTGCCTTGATACCAACTTGTCGGAAGCTTCTGATTATCTTCTTGCTTCTCAGCTTTCGGAAGCAGGCATAGTTCTCATGAGCAGATGTCAGGAAGCCACAAAACAGGAGCTTGAGGATACTCTAAAACACCTTGAAGCCGTGCAGAAAAAGTTCCATTGCCACAGAATGACTAAGCCTGAGATAATAATGAAAGATTGGTCGGAGCTTACAGACGAGGATATGGAAAGGATAGCCAACAGTGGCTATGAGCCTGATTCCCACGAAAAGCTGTGGTTCGACCAAGATAAAGCTTATACCTCTTTGTATTTTATGAATATGAAGCTTCCTGACAATGCTGTGGAAGATGCTGTAAGCAGGCTTATGAGCGACAGCAAGTGCGGAAGGATATTCCGTGTAAAAGGCTTTATGCAAAACGCTGAGGGCGAGTGGCTTGAGCTTAACGCCACCCACAAGAACATCACTGTTAAGCCTATAGAGCGAGGTCAGGCGGTGTTTATCGTCATTGGCGAGGGGCTTGACAAAGAGCATATCGACGGCTATTTTGTGCCTGTATAGTGTCAGAATATTGTAAAATAAATGCGGAATGTATTGTATATGAGCTTGATTAGTGATATGATGATATATATGTATATATAACTGTATGGGAGCGGCGCAATTTCTGCTTTGCAGAAATACGACGTCCCGTTCGGAGAGCGACATGGTTTGTATAATCGCAAATTCATGCAGGCGAGCAAATGCGGGCGAACACTGTTCGCCCCTACAATACATTATGTGGACGTAAAAAGCCTTGCGTAGATAAATATAATCATAAACCAACAGGAGAAATCAATGACATACAAAGAGATAAGAAAAAACAAGGAAATAAAAGCATTTATAAAAAGGGCAGGGATAAATCTTACATCTCTGGGTTTTACAGACCATTCAGAGGTGCATACCACTCTTGTGGCAGACAGAGCCGCCGCAATACTTAAAGAGTTCGGCTATGATGAGCATACCATAGAGCTTGCAAAGATAGCAGGGTATATGCACGATATCGGCAATGCTGTCAACCGTACCCACCATGCAGAGTATGGTGCAATACTTGCAAATGATATTCTCAAAGGTACTGATATGCCCTTAGAGGACAGGGTGACTATAGTTTCCTGCATAGGAAGCCATGACGAATCAACAGGGGGAGCGACAGATCCGGTGTCAGCCGCAGTGATAATAGGGGATAAAACAGACGTGCGAAGAAATCGAGTGTCAAATAAGGACAAGTCCTCTTTTGATATCCATGACAGGGTGAACTATGCGGTAACAGAAGCGAGCTTAAAGATAAATGCTGATAAAAAGGTCATATCCCTTAATTTGCAGATAGACGAAAGTATCTGCACCATGTATGACTATTTTGACATTTTCCTGCAGCGTATGCTTATGTGCAGAGGTGCGGCAGGTGTTCTGGGAGCAAAGTTCAAGCTTACAGCAAATGGAAGCAAAGTATTGTGATTTAACGCACAAACTATGTAGGGGAGCGGCGCAATTTCTGCTTTGCAGAAATACGACGTCCCATTATTTCTCCACGGTTGAATTAACGGAGAATATCACAACAATGCTTCCCAAATAATTTGATATCAAAGATATAACGATCACGGGTCGCCGCTACGAGCGGGCTGTCGAGGACGCCAGCCCCTACAATAATGTTGTGCGGATATTGAAAATTGTGCAAAAAAGGGACGACCCAAGGTCGCCCCTCATTTTTATTCAGCGGTGCAAATTTGTATCATATCACAATGTATGGCGTAAAATGCCCGTCACGGCGAGTGACTATTTAACCGTCTTTTCAGTATAAGCACCATAATAGTTCACACCATTGTATTTTCTGTATGCCCTTATTTTGAATGTTTTAGTGCCTGACATATTTTTTGCAGTGTAGCTTTTGCCTGATGTTGTGGTGAGCTTTTTCCAACTGCTTCCTGACTTCACATATATCTCATATCCTGTGGCTTTTGATACCTTGTTCCATGCAAGGGAGATGTTGCTTCCTGAGCGCTTTGCCGTTGTGACAGTGACGTTTGCAGGAAGCGTGCAGGTGACAAGTTGTGCATACTTGCTGTATTGCATAACATTGTCGCTTACATAATATGCCTTTACTCTGTATGTGTACATAGTGCCTGATGACTTGCCTGAGTTGGTGTAGTATGGATAAGCGTTGTCGCCAAGTTTCCTGTAGCTGTCGGTAGTGCTATCCACTGATAAACGCTGTAGCCTGATACCCCATTCATGCTTTTCCATGTGATAGTGTTGGAGCTTGATGTGTTCGCTGATGAGGAAAGCCCTTCAGGTGTGTTTGCAGGACGAATGGTGATGTCCTTTTCAGTGTAGTCACCGTAGTAGTTTATGTAGTTATAATTTCTTATGGCTCTCACTCTGAAACGATACGCTGTTTTTTGTGAAAGATCGCTTGCAGTGTAGCTTGTTCCCGAAAGGGTGGAGAGAGTTTTCCATGTTCCGTTTGTGTACATCTCTACCTGATAGCCTGTAGCCTTTGATACCTTGTTCCAGTTGAGTGTTATGGAATCAACGTCAGTGGAGCAAAGGGAGAATGATACGTTTGCAGGAAGAGTGCAAGTGGTAAACTCAGAGGAATATGCACCCTCGATACGCTGTCCGTCAACATTGTTGAATGCCCTTACCTTGTATCTGTACATCGTGCCTGAGCTTTTCTTTGAGTTTGTGAACTTTGTGGACGTGGTCGTGCCTATTAGCTTGTAGCTGTCGGTAGTACCTATCCACTGATAGATCTCATAGCCTTCCGCTTTTTTGGAAGCGTTCCATGTTATGGTGTTTGATGTAGAAGTGTTTGAAGTGCTTCTTAGTCCTGTTACTGTACTTGGTATGTCAGTGACCTCAGCGTTTACATATGTGTAGCCACCGTTGTAGTATACGCCACTGTAATTTCTTCTCGCCTTTACCCTGAACATATTAACGCCGTTCTGTGTGATACCATTCACCTTGTATGAAAGGCTTGAAGTTGTGCCGACCTGCTTCCATGCACCGTTCACATAATGCTCCACGATGTAGTCGGTCGCCTTTGAAACTTTGTTCCAGCTAATGGTGACAGAAGTTCCCCTTGCAGAAGCGGATATCTTTGAGATGTTCGCAGGAAGCGTGCAGGTGGTAAAAACATCAGAGTAATCCCCGTAAACACGCTTGCCAGAAGCGTCACTGTAGGCTCTCACCATGTATTTGTACATAGTGCCTGTGGACTTGTTGGAGTTTGTAAAATATGTATTCTTTGTATCCCCTATTTTTTTCTTGTTAGGGTCGCTAGGGCTTGTTCCCTGATAGACCTCATAGCCTGTTGCGTCAGGAGCGCCGTTCCAGGCAAATGTGTTGGAGGTGGAGGTGTTTTTCACTGAGATAAGGTCGGACACATAAAGTGGAAGCTTGCCCGAATACCATACATTCACGTCAGTGTAGGCTGAAATGCCTGAAACAGTACCGCTTCCTGAATATTGCCACATATCCATACGTTGGTCATAATTGGTGTTGCTTGTGTAGTGAGCCAGCCATATAGGATATTTCTTGCCAAGTCCTGCTCCGTCAATGTAGTAGTTTAGCCATGTGTAGTTTGCATAAACACCTGCGCTGTAGCCAGACTTTATGATAGTGTCGCAAAAAGCTGTGCAAAGAGCGGTCTTTTGAGCCTTGGAAAGCCCTGCGCTGTCAAGTCTGCCAGTGTCATAGTCAACAGACTCGATATCGTAATAAACAGGCATTTGCAGAGAATATCCCTTTATCCTGTCAAGAACGAACTTAGCCTCTGCCTTAGCCTCGGCTGTGGTTATCGCCTGCGTGTAGAAGTATACGCCAACTTTAAGCCCTGCCTTGGTAGCTCCGTCAAGATAGGTCTTGAACTTAGGGTCTTCCACAAGCGTTCCTGCACTGCCATAGCCACGGTAGCCTACTCTTATGATAACAAATTCCACACCGCTGTTTTTGACCTTTTTCCAATCTATGTTGCCCTGATAATAGGAAACGTCAATGCCATAGACCTTTGAAATACCGCTGAATCTGTTTTGATGAGTAAGGCTGTCAGCCCCCCACAGAGCAGACATTGTCATAATGCCGTATGGATCGTTGTTTTCAAGATATTTATGATACTCAGGGTCGTCCTCAGTGACAGGCTCTAAAAGACCATCAGCCTCGATATTGCCTGTAGCATATTCAGGCTTTGATATCTGGATATCATTTGAAAGCTCACCTGACGCAATGCTTTCCTCTGCCGCATATACGAATGGAACAGACTGAGCCATTATTGCCGCTGACAAAACCACACTGGTCAGTTTTGGAATAAATTTCATAATTTCCTCCCGTAGAATTGTAGGCAGAACTAACATTTTTTCTGCCATTTTACACGATAATTTTTACACAACCTTTATTATAGCCCTTTTACAGCATATTGTCAAATTTGCATTTATACATATAAATACAATTCAGTAATTTTAAAGTTAAATAATTACACTTATTTTGAGATATATGT
>NZ_QTYG01000065.1:0-11405 GCF_003462045.1 Ruminococcus sp. AM31-15AC
ATTAAACTAACATTTTAAAATTAAACTAACATTTTAAATAATATTTAACACTCAAAGCGAGTTCATACAGTTTTATGATAGTAAATAACCTTCTTTATGTTCAAATGACACAATTTATACATTGTTATCCGTCTTGCCCGTACTAAAAGATTTCATACTTTTGAGAATGACAGGATGCTTATGAACATACACTTTATAAGCTATCAGATAGATACAATAGGACGCTGCAAGAAGAAGTCCTATGCCGATGATCACGCTTACAAGGTAGTTCATGCCCACGCCTTCATTCAGCCATATACACGGATAATAAAGCACCTTATAGAAGATATCTCCCTTGCCCTCCTGACTGAATGAATCCCTGAATATTGCAGGAATAAAATACACTAGAAGCATAAGAAGATACACTATTGTAATATTGACCCAGCTCCAATTTTCATATGCGGCATGGCGTTTGCCGTCGTCATAAAAAAGTCTTAGGAAAAATATAAGCATGACCGCAAAGCCTATAAATGAGTCTACATTACTATTTGTCATAAAGCTCTTGAAAGCAGATGTGCTTGACGGAAAGACCGTAACCAGAGCCGGTATCAGCACAATGCCTGCAAAGGCTGAAAACAGTGTAAGAACGATCATTATCCCAATTCTCGACAGAATGTACTTTAAAAATTTTATTGCCTCCATAATTACCTCCATTTTGTTCTTTTACTTCGTAAAGTCTTTGTGCTTTACATCTCATCTTACACGATAAAGTTTTCAAACTTTACATTTTTCAATTATCTGACATAGTTTTGTCAAAGAGTTTATCCACAAGCTCTCTTAGATATATATTTTCTGTACGCTCAAGTTTAGGGTCTGCGTTTCTGATAAGCTGTGCGGCTTCCTGTGCTTTTCTTAGTATATCCATATCCTGTGACATATCCGCTATCTTCAATGCAGGAAGGCCATGCTGTCTGCTTCCGAAAAAGTCACCGGGACCTCTGAGTTTAAGATCTTCCTCAGATATCTTAAAGCCGTCGTTAGTCTTGCCCAAAATTTTAAGCCTTTTCACGCTTTCCTCATTCACGTTGTCTGTAATGAGGATACAACTTGATTTATATTTACCTCTTCCCACACGACCACGAAGCTGGTGAAGCTGGGAAAGACCAAATCTGTCAGCATTTTCTATTACCATTATTGCCGCATTAGGCACGTCAACGCCTACCTCCACAACTGTTGTGGAAACGAGCAGGTCTATTTTATGCTCCTTGAAGTCGTTCATGACCTGTTCTTTCTGAGCGCCGCTCATTCTGCCATGAAGAAGTCCCACAGTGTAATCTTTAAACGTGCCCTGAGAAAGCTTTTTAGCATAGGTCTTAACGTCCTGCAAGTCCATATCACTTTCCTCTATCATTGGACAGACTATATAACCCTGTCTGCCCTCGTCAAGATATTTTTTCACATAGTTAAAAGCACGCTCGCGAAGCTTTCCTGTAACGGCATATGTTTCAACGGGCTGTCTGCCCTTAGGAAGCTCTTTCAGTACAGAAATATCAAGATCGCCGTATATCATAAGGGCAAGAGTTCTAGGGATAGGCGTGGCTGACATAACAAGCTTATGGGGATTTTCACCCTTTGAAGCAAGTGCCGCTCGCTGTTCAACGCCAAAGCGGTGCTGCTCGTCTGTTATGACAAGGGCAAGCTTTTTGAACTTCGTTGTCTGCTGAACAAGAGCGTGTGTTCCCACTGCAACGGCGTATTCACCGTTTTCAAGCCCCTCTTTCACAAGCTTTTTCTGTTTTGGGGTCATAGAGCCTGTGAGCAGTGCCACCTTTACGCCAAGCGGTTCAAGGAAGCCTTTCAAGGTTTCATAATGCTGTTCGGCAAGTATCTCAGTAGGTGCCATAAGTGCGGTCTGACAGCCATTTTCATACACAAAATATGCCGCTCCTGCCGCAACTGCGGTCTTGCCTGAACCAACGTCGCCCTGAACGAGTCTGTTCATAGGCTGTTCTTTCTGCATATCCCTGATACAATCCTCTATGGCGGTTTGCTGGCTGTTTGTAAGGGTAAAAGGCAGAGCGTTATAAAAGCTGTCCATATCCTGCGTTTTCAGCACACAGCCGCTTTTTTCACGGCTTCGGCTTTTCATAAGCTGCATACCAAGCTGCAAAACAAGAAGCTCGTCAAAGACAAGGCGATTTTTCGCAAGCTCGCAGGTGTGCACATCTTTTGGAAAATGTATATTCTCCAAAGCATATTCAAGAGAACAGAAATTATACCTTTGCATTATGCTTTTTGGCAGCGGCTCATAGATATTCTTATTAAAAACATTCAGGGCGAGCCTTACTGTTTTTCTCAGCATTTGCTGACTAAGACCCTCTGTGAGGTGATAGACAGGCTGGACTTTATCTTCCGTATCGGCAGAAAGTATCACAGGAGAATTTATCTCTTTTCGCACAAGGTTTCCTGTTATCCTGCCGCAGAGGTAATACTCTTTATCCACTTCAAGCTGTTTATACATATACTCGCTGTTATAGATAACTATTACAAGGTCGGTGACGTCGTCGGTAAAAATGACTTTGTACACTGACAGACCCTTTCTGATACGGGCTTCTGGGAGCTTTTTAACTACTCTGCCTTTACTATGCAAGGCTCGTCTGTTGGTGCGTCGGCTATAGGCACGGGAGAGGTATAGTCAATATAACTTCTTGGATAATGACAAAGCAGGTCATATACTGTCTTTACGCCTAATTTCTCATAACATTCGGCACGTTTTTCCCCAACGCCTTTTAAGTATTCTATAGGCTTTTCAAGATCCTTGAGCATAGTGACGTCCTCCTCTCTTTTATTATAGGCACATTCCGTAATGTGATACTGTTCTTAACACAATAATAGCATATTTTATGTTATTTTTTAAGTTGCTCATACCAAAAAGTAGGCTGACACGCAAACACGCCAGCCTGCTCAGAAGGACCGATATTAATAATTATCTGCTTTGACCTGAAAATATGACTGTGGGTGTGCACAGACAGGACATACATCAGGAGCTTTCTTGCCGATAACGATATGACCGCAGTTTATGCACTGCCATACGCAGTCTCCGTCCTTTGAGAACACAAGGTCGCCCTCGATGTTAGCAAGAAGTTTCTTATATCTTTCCTCATGCTCTTTCTCGATCTCGCCAACTTTTTCAAACAATATAGCGATATGCTCAAAGCCCTCTTCACGAGCCTCTTTAGCAAAGCCTGCATACATATCCGTCCACTCATAGTTCTCACCCTCTGCGGCGTCTTTAAGATTTTCCACAGTTGACGGAATACCATCATGGAGCAGCTTGAACCATATTTTTGCGTGCTCCTTTTCATTTGCAGCAGTTTCCTCAAAGATATTAGCTATCTGTACATAGCCCTCTTTCTTTGCCTTGCTGGCATAATATGTATACTTATTTCTTGCCTGTGATTCACCTGCAAATGCAGCAAACAGATTTGCCTCAGTTTTTGTACCTTTCAGATCAGCCATTGTTTTTTCTCCTTTATATAAGATCAATACCGAAGTATTTATATATATTATACCATATCGCAGGCAAATGTCAACAGTATTTCATTAAAAACGCATAAAGCAGCACAAAAAATAGGACAAGCAAAAATATGCCTGTCCTGAAAAACTCGATTATTCTTTCTCGCCAAACTCAGAATACTCGATAGAAGCTCTGATGAAATCTCTGAACAGAGGGTGCGCTCTGTTTGGTCTTGACTTGAACTCTGGGTGGAACTGAACACCAACGAACCATGGGTGTACATTCTTCGGAAGCTCTACTATCTCAACAAGCTTTTCGTCAGGTGAAAGGCCTGCAAGCATAAGACCCTTATCTTCAAGAAGCTTTCTGTATTCATTATTGAACTCCCAACGGTGACGATGACGCTCACGGATAAGATTCTGTGGCGCTGAATAGATCTCAGCACATCTTGAATTGTCTGCAAGCTTGCATGGATAAAGGCCAAGTCGCATCGTGCCGCCCTTTTCTGTGATATCCTTCTGTGAATCCATTATATCTATAACAGGATATGGAGTGTCACCAAACTCGGAAGAATTTGCCCCTTCCAGTCCTGCAACGTGTCTTGCGAACTCAACAACAGACATCTGCATACCGAGGCAGATACCAAACATTGGTATCTTATGTTCTCTTGCATATTTGATAGCTTCGATCATGCCCTCGATTCCTCTGTCACCAAAGCCGCCCGGTACGATTATGCCGTCGCAGCCGTGGAGCATTTCAGCTACAGTGTTCTCATTGAGATTTTCAGACTGTATCCACTTAATATCAACTTCTGCGCTGTTCTCAAAACCGCCGTGACGGAGAGCTTCTGCTACGGAAAGATAAGCGTCCTCAAGCTCAACATACTTGCCAACAAGACCGATAGTTACTTTCTTGTTACAGCTATGAACTCTGCCTATCATTTCCTGCCACTCTTTAAGGTCTGGCTGTCTGCACTCAAGCTTAAGATGATGACAAACAACATCTGCAAGGCCCTCTTTTTCAAGCCAGAGAGGCACTTCATAAAGTGATGGCGCTGTAAGATTCTGTATAACGTCCTCTGCTCTTACGTTGCAGAAAAGACCTATCTTCTGCTTCATATCCTCAGGTATCTCCATTTCAGAACGAAGAACAAGGATATTAGGCTGGATACCGATAGAAAGCAATTCCTTTACGGAATGCTGTGTAGGCTTTGATTTAAGCTCCTTTGAGCCTGAGATATAGGGCAGCAGGCACACATGTATAAATACGGAATTTTCTCTTCCAAGCTCAATAGAAGCCTGTCTGATAGCCTCGAGGAATGGTGTGGACTCGATATCGCCAACTGTTCCGCCGATCTCTGTGATAACTATATCTGTGTCAGTTGATTTGCCTACTCTGTAAAGACGATCCTTTATCTCGTTGGTGATATGAGGAACAACCTGAACTGTGCCGCCAAGATAATCTCCTCTTCTCTCCTTATTAAGAACTGTCCAGTATATCTTACCTGTGGTAACATTTGAATTGATAGAAAGATTTTCGTCGATAAATCTCTCATAGTGACCAAGATCAAGGTCAGTTTCCGCACCATCGTCAGTTACGAAAACCTCACCATGCTGATAAGGTGACATTGTGCCTGGATCGACATTTATATACGGGTCAAATTTCTGAATGGTAACGCTGTAGCCCCTTGCTTTTAACAATCTTCCCAGTGACGCAGCGGTTATGCCCTTTCCAAGACCTGATACTACACCGCCTGTTACAAAGACATATTTTGTAGGCATATCATTTTTCCTCCATATATCAAAAATAAAACACAAAAAAATCAGGTGAGATCATGTGGACACAACTCACCTTTTCGCTCTTACTAATATCATAACAAATTTTTATACAAAAGGCAAGTGTTTTTTCTATTTTTCTCTGAATTTTTTATAAATTATCAAATAGCTGCAATAATCTCTTGTAAAATTGTTGTAAATTGAAGCGGTTTTATTTGATTTTATAAAAATAGAGGTAATTTTAAAGTCAAATTCGTACGAAATTTATGTTGTAATTTGAGGAAAAATAGTATATACTATTATTGTATTATGCTTAAACGAGCTATAGACTTCCGGCTTGCTGACTTTAATCGGAAACGAGGTTTATTTTATGGACAACGACAACAAGAACACCTCCAACACTCAGGGAGATAAGGATTTACAGTCGCTAATATCCAATGCAATAGAAAACAGAAAGATACTTGATGCTTCAAACTCAAACGGACCTACGGGGGTCATACCTATCCCCTCAAAGGAACAGCAGAAAGCTGATCCGATACATGAGTCTGATCCAAAGCAGGATAAGACGCCAAAAAAGAAAAAAGGCTGGAGCAAGAAGAAAAAGACGGGTATTGCTCTTGGAATAATATTTGTAGTATTCATTATTATAATTGCCATTATCGTAGGTTTGTTTTTCCACTACACAGGAATGCTTGACAGGACTAAAGACACTAAGATAAATTCAGGCAAAGCGCCTATAAATTCCAGCGAGCTTACAAACGAGGCGGATACATTTGACGCAAAGGAAAAAGAGGACGAGCTTAAGGCTCAGCTACAAAAGCAGTCCTCCAAGATATCCAGCGAGGACGTAACGAACATTCTGCTCATTGGCGAGGATATCCGTGATACAGAAGAGGAGAGCCGTGGAAATACTGATGTTATGATGATAATTTCCATAAACACCAAGAACAAGACTATTACAATGACCTCCCTTATGCGTGATATGTACATTTACATGGCACAGTTTGACGAGGGCAACAGGCTCAACAGCGCTTACTGGCACGGTGGCTGTGAGTATCTTGAACAGTGTATTGAGGATTATTTTGGTATCCAGATAGACAGATACGCAAGAGTGAATTTCTACTCGTTTATAGATATAGTTGAGACTGTAGGCGGTATCGACATGGAAGTGTCAAAGGCTGAAGCCGAGGGCATGAAGAAGCCGATGGCTGAACAGAACAAATACCTTAAAAATAAGAAAGGCACTGACTATATAAGCGACGACATATTTGCGGGCAAGAGTGATGAGGATAAGGTAAAGCTTCATCTTAACGGAAATCAGGCACTTGCGTTTGCAAGGCTTAGATATGTAGGAAATTCCGACTATGAGCGTACCGAGCGTCAAAGACGTGTTATCTCAGAGATCATAACCGAATCCAAGAAGCTCAGTCTTGTTCAGCTTGACAAGCTTCTGAACAAAGTCCTTCCTGAGATAAACACAGACCTTACTGATGGTGAGATCGCAAATCTGCTCCTCAATGCTTTTGACTACATGAAATATGATATCCAGCAGCTTAGAATACCTGCTGACGGCTATTTCACAAACGAAGTCATCTATAGCATGGACGTGCTTAATCCGGACTTTGCCGCAAACTCTGCGTTCATTCAATATATAGTTTACGGCAGTTGTAAAAACATTGACGAAGCTATCAAGCAGTATCAGGAAGAAAATGCTTACAACTACAGCTATGACACTGGGTATTACGGCTACTAACTGAATAATTGATATCCGCTTTCCTTTTGGGAGGCGGATATTTTTGCTTCGTGCAAAAAATATAAAAAATGGTTGACAAATACCCATAAGGGGTATATAATATATATGCAGCAAAAGATACCCCATAAGGGTATTCGATATAGTAAGGAGGCAAAAAAACATGGACAACAGAAATGATAAAGAACTGTCATGCGGCTGCTGTGATACTTGCAGGCACAAGCACACTCCCCGTGATGATAAGGAAATAAAACAGCTAAAGAATAGGCTAAGCAGAGTTTCGGGACAAATAAACGGCATTATCAAAATGCTTGACGATAACCGCTACTGCGGAGATATACTCATTCAGGTGGCGGCGGTTGAAAGTGCAATGCAAAGCTTCGGCTATCTTATTTTGCAGGAACACATGAAGACCTGTATGACAGAGGAGATACAAAGCGGCAACACTGAAGTTGTCGATGAAGTACTAGAGCTTATGAAGAAGCTTAAATAGAAAGGCAAGTATCTATGAAAAAGTTAAAATTCAATGTAACTGGCATGAGTTGTGCGGCGTGTCAGGCTCATGTGGAAAAGGCTGTGAGTAAGGTAGAGGGCGTAACGGACGTAAACGTGAACTTGCTTGCAAACAAAATGACGGTGGATCTTGACGAGGGCGTAACTAACGCTCAGGCGGTCATAAATGCTGTTGAAAGTGCAGGATATGGAGCAAGCGAGATAGGCGACAAAGAAAACAAAACTGCATCACCTGTTGCGGCGGCTCAGGACGAAAGCAAAAAGATGAAGAAACGCCTATGGTGGTCGGTGGGATTTTTGATACCGCTGTTCTATATTTGCATGGGACACATGGCGAACATACCTATCCCCCCTATTTTTGCAGGGCACAAAAACATGATGATATACGCACTCACTCAGCTTTTGCTCACAGTGCCTATCATTGCAATAAACTTCCACTATTTTTCAAACGGCTTCAAAAATCTTATCCACCGCTCCCCTAACATGGACAGCCTTATAGCTCTTGGTGCGGCGGCTTCATTCATATACAGTGTTTACGGCACTTACAGAATGGCTTACTTTATGGGCAGGGGCGACCTTGGCTCGGCACATGAGTATATGATGAATCTATATTATGAGTCATGCGGCATGATACTCACACTTATCACTGTGGGAAAATATCTTGAGGCTCGCTCAAAAAACAAGACGGCTGACGCTGTGAACAAGCTTGTGCGCCTTGCGCCTAAGACGGCAGTTGTTATCCGTGACAGCGAGGAGGTGGAAGTTCCTGCGGAAAACGTAATGGTGGGAGATGTATTCCTGCTCAAAGCTGGCTGGTCTGTGCCATGTGACGGAGTTCTTATTGATGGAAACTGCACTGTTGACCAATCTGCACTTACAGGCGAGAGCATACCTGTAGACAAGGCAGTGGGTGACAGAGTTATGAGTGCAAGCGTATCGGCTGGCGGTTTTGCTAAGGTAAGATGTGAGAAGCAAGCTAAAGACTCAACACTTTCACAGATAATCGCACTCGTTGAGGACGCTTCTGCCTCAAAAGCGCCTGTAGCAAGGCTTGCAGACAAGATAAGCGCTGTGTTCGTGCCTATAGTTATAACGATAGCTCTTATTTCACTGATAGTTTGGCTGTTGCTTGGCTATAGCTTCGCATTTGCTCTTAACATGGCAATATCAGTGCTTGTTATATCCTGCCCATGCTCATTGGGACTTGCAACACCCACTGCAATAATGGTAGGAACAGGTAAAGCGGCACAGTTCGGTATCCTAATAAAATCCGCTGAAAGCCTTGAAACTGCACACAGCATTGACACTGTTGTTCTTGACAAAACAGGAACTTGCACAGAAGGCAAGCCTGAGCTTATTTCAGCGCAAGCGTTTGGTATTTTTGATGTTTCAGAGCTTAAAAAGCTTTGTGGCTCGGCAGAATGCGGTTCATCGCACCCACTTGCAAAGGCTGTTACAGGTCACTGCAAGACAAATGGCATTGAACTCTCCCCTGCTGAAAGCTACACAGAAACAGCAGGCGGTGGTATATCAGCTGTTGTTGAGGGCAGAGACGTTCTTATCGGTAACAAGCGGCTTATGGATAACAGTGAAGTTGACATATCGATGGTTGAGGAGACGGCTCATGCTCACGCTGACAATGGTGAGATACCACTTTATGTAGCGATCGACAACAAGCTTGCAGGCATTCTGTTCATTGCAGACAAGATAAAAGAGACAAGTGCAAAGGCTATAGAGGGCTTCAAAAAGGCAGGCATTGAAACTGTAATGCTCACAGGGGACAACGAGAAAACAGCTAGAGCAATACAGAAAAAGCTTGGCATTTCACAGGTAAGATCACAGCTTATGCCTGAGGACAAGGCTACGATAATCAAAGAATTGCAGGAGCAGGGCAAAAAGGTAGCCATGATAGGCGACGGAATAAATGACGCCCCTGCCCTTACAACGGCAGATGTTGGAATAGCTATCGGTGCAGGACAGGATATTGCTATCGAGTCGGCTGATATCGTGCTAATGAAAAGCGATCTGAATGATGCTGTTACGGCTGTCAAGCTCAGCAGGAGCGTTATGAAGAATATCAAGGAAAACCTTTTCTGGGCGCTTATTTACAACTCGCTTGGTATTCCGCTGGCGGCAGGAGTATTCTACGGCTTGCTTGGCTGGAAGCTCAATCCTATGTTCGGTGCAGCGGCAATGAGTTTAAGCTCAGTTTGCGTTGTGACCAATGCGTTAAGGCTCAATCTTTTTAAAAGTGGCAGAGAAAACAAAGCCGCAAAGGCTGAAATAAATACTAAAACGGAGGACGAAAAAATGAAAAAGGTAATGAAGATCGACGGCATGATGTGTTCACACTGCACAGGCACAGTAACGAAGGTGCTTAATGCGATAGACGGTGTTACAGCAGATGTTTCCCTTGAGGACAAGTGCGCTTACATCACACTTGACAAGGACGTGGCTGACGAGGTGCTTTCTAAGGCGGTGACGGACGCAGGGTATAAGGTAAAGGGGATAAAGTAGGTTTTAGCTGTATATTTTGAAAAAAGCGGTGCTTTGAAAGCACCGCTTTTTTTGGAAATTGTGTAGCCCCGCGTATGCGGGGAAAAGGAGCTTGTGCCTGTTGCCGCAGGTGCAGGCTCAGGATCACCCCCGCGTATGCGGGGAAAAGTTACCTATTCCGCTGTTGCCAAATATCACTGTAACAGGTGAGTGAAATGAGAACAAATACATTTTTTATACTGTATGTATCAGCCTTAAAGGTTCGTAATATAGAATGTACCATTTAATTATCTACAGGGTCATCTGCACTAATTATGAATATATCTTGCTCATTATAATTATTACTGTACACAGTAATCAGATTACGTATACCACCATATGGTATAAGCCTAAACTTAGACCTGTCAACAAGACTTAGTAATTGATTCCAGAATACTCTTTCAGAGCCTGTTCCTTCTATAAGTATGTTTATCATTATAGTTCACGTCCTTTTAAACTTGGATAGACTAAGTTAAACTTCCCAAGCTGTGGTTCAATTATTGTAGCCTCACTTTTATCATCGAGTGTATACCTATCAGTCACTCTGCCAAATACTATATATTGGTTACTCTTATCCATGTCATAAAAATCTCTTGTCTTATTCGCCATAACTATATCTGCATTATCTATTATGAATAGACTGTCTTTAACTGTTTTAGAGCAGACTCAACCATATCAGCAGATGTCAAACTGTTTATGAATACAACGCCTTTTGCATTAATATTGGAACAATATGCAGAAAATATGTCATAAAACAAAGACTTACCTATTCCGCTGTTGCCAAATATCACTGTAACAGGTGAGTGAAATGAGAAATCGAATGAATATACTCCGTCTGTAACTTTTATCCTCTTATGAAGTAGCTTTGCCATTAGTCTAGCACCTCCAGTATTTGTAATGCATTTGTACAGTGTATCTTTTTTCCCATATAGTGCAGCAAAACATCAACACTAAAATTATTTATGATGCTTGGCAGTAATGGCATATATGCGTTTCCTCTGTTAAACATCAATATGCACCTCAGTGCATTGTCTCCAGCCTCAACACAATTGAACAGTTTATCCGGATTACTGTATATATTTATTGCTGTTTTACAGCCAGTACTAATTTTTCTGATGTCCACAAGTCTACCATATTTTGTTCTAATATCAGACCCTGATGAGTATGTTGAGTGATCCATGTTCAGTATTAGACTTTTTATTGTATCCGATATTTTAGTAGTACCTATATGCAAATTGAAGAATGCATCATTTCTTTCCTCTAGTTTTAAACCTGTTTTATTAACGTCCTCTTTCTTAATATATAAGTTTAATGGCATATTACCTACCTCCAGTTA
>NZ_QTYG01000066.1:0-11302 GCF_003462045.1 Ruminococcus sp. AM31-15AC
GTCAGTTGTTTCAATTATTTTTTCAATTTCCACTGGAAATTTTAATTGATATGGTGTATAATATTCTTGTGGTTGGTTATTCATGATACTTTAATTATACCACAAAAAAAGACTGCTGTCTTGCTTTTTGGCAAGATCGCAGCCTTTTTTCTTGGGGACTTTTTTTACAGCCCCATTTTTTTATGTGACAATTATTTATTTGTTAGGCTCTATTACCTCAACATCTTTTGGGTCGAGAGTTTCTGTATTATCAGCCTCGGCAGCTCTCTTTACTGCTTCTTCCTGTGACTTTTTCAAAGCTTCCTGTATGTCCTCGCCAAGAAAATCAGGGAGTGACATTCCTGCTTGCTTGAACAGATCGTTCAGCGGAGGAATTGACTGCATAAGTCCGCTTAGAAAGTTTGCTGTCGAGCCTTTTCCATCAGCGCCTGCACCTGTGTCCCACACTGTTATCTTGTCTATCTTGATGTTCTTGATTGCTTCTACCTGAATAGAGATTAGTTCTTCAAGCTTGTCAGCAACTATGAGTTTAACAGCTGCGTTAGCGTCTCCGCCTGCTGCTTCAACAAGCTTTCTCATACCTTCTGCCTGCTTTGTGAGTATTTCCTGATTACCCTTTGCTTCAGCTTCCATTTTTGCAAAGATAGCATCGGCCTCACCCTTTGCTTTACGTCTTACTACCTCAGCCTGTGCTTCAGCTTCGATCTCGGCCTGCTGCTTTGAGATCTGAGCCTTTACGATAACATCGGCGGTCTGTGTAGCCTTTTCAAGTTCGGCTCTCGTCTGCTCGGCGGATTGCTGAGCTATGTAAGCTTCCTGCTTTGCCTTTGCTGCCTGAACAGCTTCAGCGGCTGTAGCCTGTCTGAGAGCTTCCGCTTCACGCTCACGTCTGAGGGCTTCTGACTGTGCAACCTCTATCTTGGCCTGGTTCTCACCGTCGATAGCAGAAGCGTTTGCAGCAGCGACTTGGATACGCTGGTCTTTCTGAGCGTTTGCCTGACCGATCTCACCGTCTCTGTGTTTTTCGGCAACTGACTTCTTAGCGTCATTGATGGCCTTTGCAGCAGCTTCTTTACCGAGAGCTTCCAGATATCCAGACTCATCTGTGATATCCGTTACGTTTACGTTGATAAGTTTAAGACCTATCTTTTTAAGCTCTATCTCAACATTGTTTGATACCGCGAGCAGAAATTTATCTCTGTCCGAGTTTATTTCCTCGATATCCATTGTTGCGATAATAAGTCTCAACTGACCGAAAATAATATCCTTAGCAAGCTCCTGTATCTCAATGAGTTTAAGACCGAGAAGTCTTTCAGCAGCGTTCTGCATAACGCCTGGTTCTGTCGAGATACCAACTGTAAATCTTGACGGAACATCAATTCTGATGTTCTGCTTTGAAAGAGCGTTTTTTAGATCCACATTTATGGATATAGGAGTAAGATCCATATACTCATAAGATTGGATTATTGGCACGATAAATGCCGCACCGCCGTGGATACATCTTGCGCTTCTTGCTTGACCATTCTTGTCTGTTCCTACTTTACCATAGATAACAAGCACCTTATCAGACGGACATTTTCTGTAGCGTGACAGTATCGCCATAATTGCCGCAAAAAGCACAACGACTATCACGCAGATGATGATTACTGGTTCCATAATTTTTCCTCCCACACAAATAATATTATAATAACCTCAAGACGGGTCATTTCACAGAATCGTTATGTTTAGAACCCATTTGTTCTATCAATTCTTTTATTTTTCTATTACGACAGTATCTCCTTGCAAATCGATAATACGGACCTGAGTTCCTGTCTTTATAAGCTCATCACCATTGTTTATTGCAGTGACTTCTCTTAGCTGTCCGTTTATCATAACATTCACCTTACCAAGCCCATGGTCTTTAGGTGGGCAGGGGATATAAACAGTAGCAGTTTCTCCTATAGCATTTTTATAATCAGCCGTACCATTTTCAGCAAGTCTTGCAGAAAGTTGAACTATCTTTGCTACAAGAAGCATGGTCGCCAGACCCAGAACAAAGCCGATAACTGTAGACAGTGCTGGATAAACACCTGAGCTTACAAGAACGATAGATGACCAGCTAAACACAGTGAAAAAAGCAACTATGGTCTGAAGAGTGAACATTCTCATAGAAGCAAAATCCGCAGGGTTTCCGCCGTCTACGTTGTGGTCACAGCCGATATCATGTGTACAGTGACCAATATCCACATCTCCGTGACCGCTGATGTTGGTATCAACATCAAGATCAAGACCTGACGTGTCGCTGAAATCGTGACCGCTTCCACCATCATGAAAACCGAACATAGAAAGCAAAGTCTGCACAAGCAGTATAAGCGTTGACGGAAACGCTATACAATACAACACTTTAAGTAAAAGCGACAAACCGTCCCACCATTCATTCATATAGCTTACACCTCCAATGTAAATATTATTTACGCTTATTATATACTCATTTATCTTATTTGTTAATAGATGTTCGACAATAATTAAAATTATTTTTTAGATATGGCTTAGCACAAAAAAATTGTAAATTTTTCGTTAAACACTTGAAATCTGTTTTACTATCTGCTATCATATAAGTAAATGAAATTTACAGTAAATAAAGTGAGGCGATATAATGGAGAAAAATACTCTCGGCAAGAGGATAAAAGAGGCAAGGCTTGCAAAGAAAATGACTCAAAGCGAGGTAGTGGGTGATTTTATAACCCGCAATATGCTTAGTCAGATAGAGAGCGGCTCAGCAACGCCGTCGGTAAAGACCCTTGAATACCTCTGCAAGGTGTTGGAGATAGAGCCTAATACCCTTCTGCCTGATGAAAACGACTCCATAAACGCCCCTGACGCAGAGGGCTATATCAGTATACGGAAAGAATTTATAAACAAGAACTATAAGGCTGTTATAGAGTATGACGCTGATGACGAATTTTCAGATGAGATATGTGCGCTTAAGGCGAAAGCTTGCCTTATGGAGGCTAGGGAGTATTCAGGCTCTGACAGTGCCACGGATCTTCAAAAGGCGATAGACCTTGCCAAGCAGGCTTCTGAACTTTCAAAGCGTGGTATTTTTGCAGATGAAAGCGTTAAAAGCAAGGCTGACGAGCTATTAAAAGCTAACGCTAAGCGTCTTAGCGACTATTACAGAAGTCTTTTGTAGGGTACAGTCATGGAATTTGTTATCATAGCCACGGTTGTTCTTGTGCTTGCTATGTGTCTTGGCGCAGACTTTGTTATAGTTCCTATAATGTTCATTGTTTTTCTTGTTGTCCTGCTACTGGTTATTTTTAGTTTCTTTGTATACTCTGCTGTAAAACTTACTGGAACGAAAAGCGTGAAAGGAAAATTTGTGCGTTTCGGCAGGGCAGAGGGCAAGAAATTTGATACAGCGTTTTACAAGGTTAGTGATAGTGAGTATCCAAACGTATTCCCATATGAGGTAGTAATGCGCTCAAAGATATACATATCCGATAAGGTCTGTAGGCTCAGATATGACGGCAAAAGAAATGAAGTTTTTGACCTGAATGCAGTTTGCTGTGTGATATTTGGACTTGTTCTTAGCAGCGTATCGGTGGTGATGATGATACTTTTTCTACTAACAGTGATAGGCTTGAATTGAATGATTTTAGGCAGTAGGTTAGCTTGCTGCCTTTTTTGTGCATTTAAAATGGCAATAGTGGGTGATTTAAAATAAAATGTTGACTTGTAGGCTTTTTAATGGTATAATATAAAAAATATGTGGAAAGGATCATATATGATGAGAGTTGAGCTTATTACCCATACACCTGAGCCTGAAAAGGTGGTTGCTACTGCTGCAAAACTTTGCTATTCAAGCAGTGATATCGCCTCGCTTAGAGAGGGTCTTACGGAAGAAAAAACAAAGAGCTTTATTGAAAGGCTCGTGTCTATTGGTCACGAAAGCCCTATGGAACACGTTTCTTTTACTTTTGGCATAGAGGGGATATCTCGTGCCTGCTCTCATCAGTTGGTAAGACACAGAATTGCGTCTTACTCTCAAAAAAGCCAGCGTTATGTAAATGAAAGCGGCTTTGAGTTTATCACGCCACCATCAATAGAGGCTGTGCCAGAAGCAAAGGCTGAATTTGACAAGCAAATGGATCAGCTCCTTGAGTGTTATAATAAGATTGCCGACATACTTACAAATACACATGAAAAGGCGTTTTTAGAGCAGGGTATGTCTGAAAAGGACGCACTTAACAAGGCTAAGAAAAAAGCCTATGAGGACGCAAGATTTGTTCTTCCTAACGCTTGTGAAACAAAGATAGTTGTGACAATGAACGTCAGAACACTGTTTAATTTCTTCCAGCATAGATGCTGTAACAGAGCACAATGGGAGATAAAGGCTGTGGCTGATGAAATGCTCAGACTTTGCAAGCAGGCCGCTCCTGAGCTTTTCAAGAACGCAGGTCCATCATGTGTAATGAAAGGCAAGTGTCCGGAGGGCTCAATGAGCTGCGGAAAAATGGCTGAAGTAAAGAAAATTTACGGAGAAATGAATAATGTTGAATAGATCTGGACTTATAGTTCTTGAGGGACTTGATGGAAGTGGAAAATCAACTCAATTTGAAAGGCTTTCTGCTTATTTCAGCGAAAATGACATAAAGCATAAGGCTATAAGCTTTCCTGACTATGATAATCCGTCATCTGCGTTGGTAAAGATGTATCTTAATGGTGAGATAGGCAAAACGCCTGCTGACGTGAATGCCTACGCAGCTTCAAGCTTTTACGCTGTTGACAGATACGCTTGCTACAAGCAATTTTGGGAGCATGACTATAAAGAGGGAAGTCTTGTACTTGCAGCGAGATATGTTACGTCAAACTGCATTTATCAGATGACAAAACTGCCGAAAGAGCAATGGGAAGATTTTATAGGCTGGCTTGAAGATTACGAGTATGACAAGCTTGGGCTTCCAAGACCTGACAAGGTGATATTCTTGGATATGCCAATAGAGATATCTCAAAAGCTGATGTCGGGAAGATACGGCGGAGATGAAAGCAAAAAGGATATCCATGAAGCAAATGTGGAGTATCTGAAAAAATGCCGTGAAGCCGCTTTGTTTACCGCTGAGAAACAGGGTTGGGATATTATTCCTTGCAGCGACGGCAGCGAGCCTTATACAAAAGATAAGATTTTCGGAGATGTTCTGGGGTTAATCAATAGAAAGTAATGTGTGTTTAATGTTTGATTTCAGAAAAATAAGTTTTGAGGACAAAGAATGGATAACCAAGTGTCTTGCAGTATCAGATTTCAGAGGAGCAGAATATTGCTTTGCAAATAATATGGCGTGGCAAAGACTTAATGACACTGTAATAACACATCATGGTGATTTTTATATAAGCTGTTCCTTTGAGGACGGTCAGCCGTATTTTACATTTCCTGTGGGCGTTAAAATAGACGTTGAGGGCAAAGAAAAATATATCAGGCTTTTTGATGAGCTTAAAGAATATGTTTCCGCCCAGGGAAAGCCGCTTATCGTATCTTCTGTAACAGATGATAACCTAAGCTGGATAAAAGAATATTATGGTGATAAAATCATCTGCGAGTATGATAGGGACAGTTCAGACTATATTTACAATGCTTCCGACCTTATCGAGCTTAAAGGCAAAAAGTATCACGGCAAGCGTAACCACATAAAGCGTTTCATGGACGAGCCTTGGGAATACAGAGAGCTTACTGATAAGGAAATAGACAGTTGTATTGAATTTTCGGCTGAGTTTTATAATAAGAACGACAACGCTGACGATCCTTCGGCAGTGGTTGAGCAATATGCTATTGATCTTTTTCTTACGAATATGGATAGGCTCGGACTTAAAGGCGCTGTGCTTTACAGAAATGATAAAATGACAGGCTTTACGGTTGGTGAACAAATAAATTCGGATACCTTTGTGGTGCATATAGAAAAAGCACTCGCTGACGTTCAGGGTGCATATCCTATGCTGTGTAGTCAGTTTGCGTCGCATAACGCAAAGGGTCTCAGCTTCATCAACAGGGAAGAGGATCTAGGAATAGAGGGTCTTAGAAAGTCAAAGCTTTCTTATAATCCTGCTTTTCTTTTGAATAAAAATGTAATTACTTTCAGATGATCGAAAGGAGTCATTTGTTATGGTTTATGTATTTCTTGCCAATGGTTTTGAGGAAATGGAGGCTCTTGCCCCTGTGGATCTGCTCAGACGAGCAGGCGTTGAAGTTTTTACTGTAGGTGTAGGCTCTGATATGATAGTCAGCTCACACAACATTCCTGTCAAGACCGATACAACAGTGGATAAGATAGTTCTTAATGACGAGCTCGAAATGATAGTTCTTCCAGGTGGTATGCCGGGTACTTTAAATCTTGAAGCAAGCCCTGATGTGCTTGGTGCGGTTGATTACTGTGCTGATAATAACAGATACATTGCGGCGATATGTGCCGCTCCGTCCATAATCGGTCATAAGGGTCTTCTTGACGGCAGATATGCAACTTGTTTTCCAGGCTATGAGAAAGATCTTAAAGGTGCGATACATTCTGCCAGACTTGTGGCTGTTGACGGTAAGTTCATCACTGCAAAGGGCGCTGGCTGCAGCATGAAGTTTGCACTCAAGCTTGTAGAGCTTCTTGTTTCAAAAGAAAAGGCAGAAGCCCTTGAATCAGGTATGCAGAGCAAATGACAGATAAAAAAGCTTTAAGAAAGCATTTCAAAGAGATACGTCTTAGTATGTCTGCTGAAGAAAGAAAACAGGCAGATGTGGCTGTTCAGCAAGCTTTCCTTGACAGCGAGGAGTATAAAAGCTGCACAACTGTGCTTGCATATGTTTCCTCTGATATTGAAGTGTCTACGGCGGAGATAGTAAGAAAGGCGCTAAAGAGCAAGATAGTGCTATGCCCGAGATGTGAAAAAAACGGCAATATTATGTATTTTTACAGAATAAACAGCACCCATGATCTCAAAGAGGGTAGGTTTGGCATTTTTGAGCCTGATGAAAGTTGTGAGAAATACTGCGTTTTTGACGATGCATTGTGTATCGTGCCTGCGCTTTCGTATGATAAAGACGGATACAGGCTTGGCTTTGGTATGGGCTTTTATGACAGATTTTTGGCTGATTATAATGGCATGAAGCTAGGTTTATGTTACGATAACTGTATGTCAGAAAGTTTTTGTCATGACGGCTATGATATCTCTGTAGACAAGGTATTTACTGATAAGGATATATATACTATAAACACAAAGGAAAGGAAGTAAATAATGGACGATCTGAATTTTAATGTTGACGATATAATAAATGATGTCAACGCAAAGATAAAGTCTGCCGAGAAAAATGAAGCGGACGAAGAAAGCGTTGAAGCAGAGCCTATCGCTGACACTGAGGACAGTTCCGAAGCCTGTGAACAGGCAGATAATACTGACGAGAAACCACAGGAAACTCCAGAAGCGACCGATGACAAGCCTGAACCTATCCTAGCTTTTCACGAGGACAAGTCAGAGGAAGACAAAAGCGAGGAAGACGAGGATAAAGAGCCTGAGAAGCCCGAAAAGCAAGAAAAAAAGTCAAAAAGCGGCAAGAAGAAAAAGAAAAAAAGAAAGAAAAGCAAGGTGAATAATTCTGTGTTTGGCGGAATTATACTTGTTATAGTAATTCTTACAGTCTCTTTAGTGCTTGCAGTGGGCGGCATTTCTATTGGTATGGAGTATTATGGTATCGGAAAAACTGACGAGGATATCAGATTTAATATCCCTGCAGGCTCAACAAACAGTGAGATAGCTGATATACTTGTAAATGAGGGAGTTATAAAGAACAAAAAGCTGTTTATGCTTGCTTTGAAATTTGAAAAGCCCGCAGCTATATATCCTGGTGATATCACACTTCAGCCATCAAGCGGATATTCTGAAATAATCGAAAAACTTTCACAAATGAGAGAGTCATACAAGACTGTAAGCATTACATTCACAGAGGGAGAAAATCTTCTTGACATAGCTAAAAAGCTTGAAGATAATGAGGTCTGCACTGCTGACGACTTCCTGTTTGAATTCAATAAAATCAAGGCTTTGACTTTGAAAATGATGTTGATGATAACGGCGATATGTTCTATCGCATGGAAGGTTATTTCTATCCTGATACATATGAGTTTTATGTGAATGACAGCGCAGGAAACGTTACCAAGAAGCTGAGAGAGCAGTTTGAAAAGAAATACGAAACCGTCAAAGCTAAGATCAAAAATTCCGGTATGTCACTTAACGAAGTTATGACCCTTGCTTCTATCGTTCAGCTTGAAGCCGCTTCTGAGTACGAAATGCCAAAGGTAGCTTCGGTATTTCTGAACAGACTTGATGACCCTGACACCTATCCTATGCTCCAGTCTGATACAACAACAAATTATATTAAGAATGTTATAAAGACCGAGGCTGACAACACAGCTTCTATTGAGCATTATACCGAGTGTTATGATACCTATAAGTGCAAGGGCTTGCCGGCAGGACCAATATGCAACCCTGGTATGGCTGCAATAAACGCTGTTCTTGAGCCTAAGAAGACTGATTACTATTACTTCTGTAATAATCTTAAGACGGGCGAAACATTCTATGCAAAGACACTTGACGAGCATGAGGAAAATCTTGTTAAGGCTGGACTTGCAAAGAAAAAGTAATAAAGGATTGAAATTTTAATGACTGAAAATAATTTGCTTGAAGTTCTTGCTCCTGTGGGAGATATGGAACGTCTGTATGCGGCGCTGGATTTTGGTGCTGATGCAGTTTATCTTGGAGGTACGGCTTTCGGAATGAGAGCCGCCTCTGCAAGCTTTGACGCTGAGCTTCTGAAAAAAGCCTGTGACGAGGCTCACAGCAGGGGTAAGCGTGTGTATCTGACCTGCAATACGCTTCCTCATAATGACGAGATAGTGCATTTAGAGCAGTTTGTGAATGACGCTCTTGCGGCAGGCGTTGACGCTATGATAGCCAACGATATCGGTGTTTTTTCACTGATAAAAAAATATGCACCTGATATGGAGATTCATGTTTCCACACAGGCCGGTATAGTAAATTATGTTACTGCAAATGAATTTTATAACATGGGTGCTAAGAGGGTAGTGCTTGCAAGAGAGCTTTCTCTCGAGGAGATCGCCGAAATAAGAGCAAAGACCCCTAAAGATCTTGAAATTGAGTGCTTTGTACATGGTGCAATGTGCGTAAGTTTTTCAGGCAGATGTTTGCTTTCCCAGTACCTTGTAAACCGTGACGCAAATCGTGGCGAGTGTGCGCAGCCTTGCCGCTGGGGATACCACCTTATGGAAGAAAAGCGCACTAATGAGTTTTATCCTGTTTTTGAGGACGAAAAAGGAACTTATATCCTCAACGCCAAGGATATGTGTATGCTCAACCACATTGATAAGCTTGCAGAGGCAGGCGTGAACAGCTTTAAGATCGAGGGCAGAGCTAAATCTTCGTATTATGTGTCCGTTATCACAAATGCCTACAGAAAAGCTATGGATATCTATAAGTCTGATCCGGAGCATTTTGAGTTGCCACAGTGGCTTAAGGACGAAGTTTTCAAGGTAAGCCACAGAGCATACTGTACAGGATTTTTCTTTGGTCACCCAAAGGAGAGCCAGTATTACGAAAACGGTGGGTATATTCGTGAATATGATGTTGTGGCTGTGGTTGACGGTTGTAGCGGTGGAAGAATATACTGTACTCAAAAAAACAAATTCAACAAGGGCGACGAGATTGAAGTTCTTTCACCTGTTGGCAGCCCTGTGAAGTTCACCGTGGAGGAAATGTTTGATGAATACGACAACTCCATAGATACTGCAAATCATGCAGCTATGAAGATGTCAATAAGATCAAATCTGACGTTCCCAGAACATTCTATAATTCGTATGAAAAAATAGCAAAAAAAGCCATGTGATTTTCCTCACATGGCTTTTTGTTTACTTCTTTTTCTTTTCAATTTCTTCAGACAATGGATTCGACTCCATGGCCTTTTTGATGTTTTCATCAGATAAATGTGTGTATATCTCAGTGGTCGCAATGCTTTTGTGACCGAGTATATCTTTCAGTACAAGAGTATCTACACCGCCGTGTTGGTACATTAGGGTTGCGGCTGTATGCCTGAGCTTGTGGGTGGTAATACCCAAATTGCTAAGTCCTGCACGCTGGAGCTGTTCATCTACTATTTGTTGAACACGTCGCTTGTTTATCCTTGTTTTGTTAGCTGATAAAAAAATGGCAGTTTGTTCCACGTGGGGGCGGGTAGTGTCAATATACTCATCAAGTGCAGAAACACAAGCGTCGTTAAGGTAAATAATGCGCTCCTTGCGGCCTTTGCCGAGGACACGCAGAGTTCTGTTATCTCGGCTGTAATCGCTTAAATTCAAGCCCACAAGCTCGCTCAGACGCATACCGCAGTTAAGGAACAGAGTAATGATACAATAATCACGCACCTGATTTTTAGAGTCGATATTACGCAGAAGCTCAAGGCTTTGTTCAAGGGACAGATATTTAGGCAAAGCCTGATTTATATGCGGCAATTCAAGATCATCAAGCGGATTGTTTGAAATGAGCTTGGCTTTTTTGCAAAGATAAACATAGAATTGTTTCAAAGCAGAACATTTTCTTGCACGGGTTTTTGTGGAATTATTGCGCTCATCTTTGAGATACTTTAAATAAACATAAGCATCGTTTAGTGAAAAGCATTCGAGCCATTCTATTGGCGTTTCTTTTATTTTTATTTTATTGAAAGGCGTTTCGGCTGGAACTGCATGGTGTTTGACATTAAGATATCGCAGAAATGTTCGGATATCAATAAAATAAGCTTCTTCAGTGCGGTCAGAACGGTCTTTGACAACCTTCATGTTAGTTAGAAAATCGTCAAGATAATATGGGCAATCATCTACATATGCTTGTTTCATTTATATCTATTCTCCTTATTTATCGCTTCTCTAAGTTTCACTAAATTTTTATTTAGTGAAACTTTCCGTGCCCACTGCGAGAGGGGCTGATTGTGGTGCTCTCGTCCGTTTTGCTCTGTTATCCTTTGAACACTAATTCAAGTATACACTGTCTTTTGCGTGCTGTCAAGCTATGCTACAATGCGGTAATCCCTTGACAACAATTGAGGGACAGTTTATAATAAAAAAAAGTATACAATTTATATATTTGCAAAGTTGAAGGAGAAATAATTAATGTGTGTTGTTATTCCTGATTGCACTTCTTGCAAGAATTTTAAAGGTAAAAATAAGAATGTATTATTCTACTGTAGTGCCTTTCCACAAGGAATTCCTAAAAATATTTTTAG